>JAGCZN010000075.1 GCA_017959995.1 Clostridia bacterium | reverse complement strand
TGTAAAAATGTTTCGGGCGGCCGAAAACTTCCCCCTTTATGCCCGACTCCTCGATTATCGCTTGAATTTCCTTTACGGCAAAATCAACGAATTTTCTTCTTTCCACTATCTTTTCGTGTATGTTGGTGGAAAGAAATTCGTATGCGTCGGTATCTATATATTTAAGGAACAAGTACTCTAATTCACAATTTATCTTCGATATTACTAGCATGCACGCACTCGTCGCTAAGATATAGAGCGTTTCTTTGGACATGCGTTGCTGCCTTTCGGAAGAAAGAAAATTGAGCGAACGCATATTGTGAAGGCGGTCGGCAAGTTTAATTATTATTACCCTTATATCCTTTGCCATTGAAACGAAAATCTTTTTGAAATTTTCCGCCTGCTCTTCTTCCTGCGATTTGAATTCGATTTTATCGAGTTTGGTTACGCCTTTTACCAAAAGAACGACCTCGTCGCCGAATTCTTTTTTTATATCCCCTTCGGAAACGGGCGTATCTTCAATGGTATCGTGCAAAAAGGCCGCGGTAACGCTTGCGCAGTCCATTCCGAGATCGATAAGAATCTGCGCCACCGCACAAGGATGTATGAAATATTCCTCGCCGGAAGCGCGTTTTTGCCCCGTGTGCGCCGCTTTTGCGAAATAGAACGCACGCGTTAATATTTCCGCTTCCTGTTTGGGATACGTTTTTTGTATGGTTTCGAGTAGATCGTACATATCTTAATTACGTCCGCCTGATTTTACGAAAATTTTAGACGAACTTATATCGGTTCTTACCGTTTTATCGTATTTCAATCTGCCGTTTTCGTACCTTATGATGCCTAGTTCTTCAAGTACTTCCGCAGCAAAAACAAACTGATAACGCGTGATATGCGGCACTTCTTCGCGTAATTTCAGATAAAGTTCCACCGAGGACGACGCTTCCGCTCCGTTTCTTTTTACTATTTCACGGAATACTTTGCCCACGCCCTCCCTCGTAACTTCGACCGAAGGAAACATATCTATTACCGGAACGTCTTTATTGACGTAAACTTCGGCGCTGCGTATTTTTTTGACCTCATAAACGGGGTTATCGAGATAAATTATTTTTCTGTAACCGGAAATATCGCCGCCGGTAAGCACCAGCACTACGCAGTTGCTCAGGTTTTTAAGCCGCGGCGAATTGAGATTGAGAGGAACGTTTTTAAGCTGCGGAAATTTTTCCAGCGTTTTTACGCTGCTTATAACGTACATTGTTCCGTAAGGACATTTTTCCGCCTGTTCAACCAGTTTTTCCGTTTCTTCCCGCGAGATATATTCCGCGCGTTCGCCGTTACCGTTGCCGCGCAGATTCCTAAGATTATCCATATACAGTTCGAGGCCGAGTTCCGCGCCGGGCACGATTTCCGTTTCGAAAGTTTTAACGTAGCCGCGTAAACTTTCCTGCCCGTTGTAAGTGGAAATATTCGGCTCGAAAACTATCGTTTTCGCTACGGATGAGCGAAGCAGGCCGGAGTACCTGGCCCCGCCGAAATATATAAGATCGATATAATCGGAAGAAAAGTTTACGTGGGGAGAATTTTCACGCAGGGGCACGGGCTTCAAAGCGCCGCACTTCACCGCGAAAAGAGGTTTTTTGTTGCCCGTTCCGAAAGGTTCGAGAAGGTTTAGTTCGCGCGCGAAACCGATGGTAAATTCGCTTTCGGTATAGGCTTCCACTTCCTGTTTCTGCACGAAAACTTCGTCGCCGTATTTTTCGGACAGATATTTATCGAGCGCGTTCTCAAACGCCGGCAGGTTTTCCGCTTTCAGAGAAACGCCCGCCGCCTGAGAATGCCCGCCGAATTCGGTAAGAAATTCTTTGTTGTGTGAGATCGCGTCGAGCACGTTTATCTCTTCAAGGCTTCTTGCGGAGCCGTGCAGCTCACCGTTTCTGTTTACGAACATGATAACGGGGCGGGTATATTCTTCCACGAGTTTCGCGGCGGCAATACCCACTATACCGTTTTTCCATTTTGAATCTTCAAGCAGAATAACTCTTTTGTACGCGCCTTTTTCTTTAAGTTTTTCCTTGGCGGATAAATATAATTCATCGCACTCGGCCTGCCTTTGTATATTGTACTGCGTGAGTTTTGCTGCGAGATTGAATATTTCGTATTTATCCTCGGAAAGAAACAATTTAAGGGCACAATACGCGTCGCCCATTCTGCCGGCGGCGTTTACGCGCGGTGCTATAGCGTAGGCGAGGGCGGCGGAATTCATTTCGCGCACTTTTGCCGCATCCGCAAGCGCCTTAAAGCAAGCGCGGGCGTTCGGGCTTGAAATAAGTTTAAGCCCTTCGTAAACTATATCCCTGTTCTCGTCGAGAAGCGGCATACTGTCGGCAACGGTTGCAAGAGCGGCAAAATCCAAATACTTTTCGGCTTTTTTACCGATAAGCGCCGTTGCTATCTTGAAGGCGACGCCCGCCCCGCAAAGGCTATCGAACGGGTAGGCCTGATCGCGGAATTTACAGTTTACGGTAATGCAGTCGGGAAGGGTTTCGGGCAATTCGTGATGGTCGGTAACGATTACATCAACGCCTAAATCCTTTATATATTCCACTTCGTTTCGCCCGCTGATGCCGCAATCTACCGTAATGAAAAGGTCGGGATTATATTGTTCCATCGCGGAGTCTATCACTTTTTCGGAAAGACCGTAACCGTCGGCGCGTTCGGGTATTACGGGATAGGCTTCCACGCCGAATTCGCGCAGGGCGTAAAACATAATGGCGCTTGCGCAGATCCCGTCGGCGTCGTAATCGCCGTAAATAACTACCGTTTCACCGTTATCGCGGGCGTAAGCGAGCCTTTTTTCGGCTTCTTCAACCCCTTTAAGTTCGTACGGGGAACGGAAATGCTTCTTACCCGGAGAGAGAAATCGTTTAACTTTTTCCTCCGTATCCACTCCGCGCGTGTATAAAATACGCGCGGTGGCTTCGGATACGCCACCCGCTTCGGCAAGCCTTTTTACGGTATTGAGTTGTTCGGCGCCGAGCTCGGGCTTGGTTACTATCACGTTATCCTCCGTCTTCAATTCAAAAATGGGCGAGTGTTGCCTCGCCCATCCGAAAGTAAAGGAATATCAGGCTTGAGACGCCTTCTCTTTCGCGTATTTCTGATAACCGGTTTTTTTGTTCGGCGTTATCTTTTTGCCGAGTTTTCTTATCTGTACCCACACGCAGCTTGAAAGCACTATCGCGGAATATACGCCGGAAAGCAAACCGAAGATTATCGGCAGGGCGAATTCTCTTATGCTCGATACGCCGAGTATTGCGATAAGAGTTATCATTATAAGCGTGGTGACGGAAGTGAATATCGTTCTGCGAAGAGTTTCGCCTATGGAGATATTCGCAACGTCCGCATCGGTAAGGCCTTGACCTTCATACTTTTTAAGGTTTTCCTTAATTCTGTCGAACACGATTATCGTTGCGTTGATGGAGTAACCTATAACGGTTATAACCGCGGCTATGAACGTGGTGTTTACGGTTACCCTGAAAAGCGTGGTGAGCGTTATCATAACGAACACGTCGTGAATGAGAACGATTACCGCCGCTATACCCGAAGTGAGTTTGAACCTTATCGCTATATACACGAGCATGAGTACGATAGCTACCGCGATCGCGAGAATGGCTTTTCTCGTTAAAGACGCGGTTGCGTCCGGCGAGGTGAAGGAACTCGTTATTTCTTCAACGTAATTTTCACCTTCGGAAACCTCTTCTTTAATAAAGCCGCCATCGTTTTTATTTATATATTCTACGATGCTGTGAATAAGCCCGTTTTCCTCGTCGCCGAGTTTATCGGCAAATTCGCCGTTGTCGAGAACGGTGCCGTTATACGAATAGTTAAGGTCAAAACGCATAACGTCCTTACCGTTATCACTCGTTACACGAGTGTTTTCAACGTTGAAACCTTCACCGCTTATATAGTCTTTCACGTTATCTACGTACGACTGAACGTTCGGTGAATCCGTTACGTTGAGAGTTACCTGTATGGTGGCGCCTTCGGTAAAATCAAGGCCGAAATTCATTCCCGGTACGATAAGCAGAACGATGCCCGCCACTATTATAACTGCGCTTATAATAAAGAAAATCAAGCTCTTTTCTATTATTTTCAATTTCTTATTCATTTGCGGCAGCCCCCCTCTTTACACTGAAGAATTTGGCTTCCCTTTCCTTGCTGACGAGCGGGCGGAAAAGCCTGATGAGCCAACGCGTTACGAGTATTGCCGTAACCATCGAGAGCAGAACGCCTATAAAGAGCGTTATCGCAAAGCCTTTGACCGAGCCGGGAGAGATTATCCACAGAACGACGGCCGCGATAAGCGTGGTAACGTTCGCGTCGATAACCGTTATTACCGCGCGGTTGAAGCCCGCCTTGACGGAAGCCGCAAGCGTTTTGCCGGAAGCGTATTCTTCGCGGATTCTTTCAAAGATAACCACGTTCGCGTCGATAGCCATACCTATACTTAAAAGTATACCCGCTATGCCGGGAAGCGTGAGCTGTATGCCCGGTATAAACGCGAGAAGCAATATAAGTACGAGCGTATATATTACGAGCGCTATGCTTGCTATAAGACCGAACCCGCCGTAAAAGACCACCATTATCGCAAATATAAGCGCAAGGCCTATACCGCCGGCTATAAGCGAATTTTTAAGAGCGTTCTGTCCGAGACTTGCGGATATGAGCTGCGCTTCGCTGACTTCAAACTGAAGGGGAAGTTTACCGCTGTCGATAACCGACGCGATAGCGTCTGCCTGATCGAACGTTTCGAACGATTCTATCGAAGCAGAAGTGCCCGTGATCTGCTGGTTTACGGTAGGTTGCGAAATGATTTCGTCACCGAGGTAAATATACATCACCTGGCCGGTGAGTTCGCTCGTTGCGTTGGCGAACTTCTTTCCGCCCTCGGCAGTAAAGTTCAGCGCTACGATATACTTGCCGTCGTTATTCATTCCGACTTTTGCGCTTACCACGTCGTCACCGGTGAGATAAGTCTTCGCGCCGCCTTCGTTCGTGAAGCGGAGTTCGCCCGTAGAGCCTATTACCTGTAAAATTTCGTTCGCGTTGTCAACTTCCGGTATTTCTATTCTTATTTTCGGATTGGCCGTCGCCGTATCCTGCGTGGTTATGGTCGCTTCGGTATAGCCCTTTTTATCGAGCCTGTCGCGAAGGACCGTTACGGCGTCGTTCACGTTGGCGGCGTCGGCTTCGGTGGTTTTAGCCTCAAGCACAACGTAATAACCGCCTTTTAAGTCGATACCCTGTTCTATCGTGTTTGCGATGCCCTTCCATTTGTAGGGTTGTCCCCCGAACGTGCCGGGAATATCGAACGGCACGAAACACAGAACGGCTATCGCGGCGATGAGAACGAAAAGTATCGAGAGAAGAGTTATCGATTTTCCTTTACTCATTGTTGCCTCCTGCCGGAAAAACCGGCAATCTTTTAGTTACACGCGCAACTTTCCGAGTCAATCGGTAAAATTACACTTAATTATTATATAATTACTTTTACGCAAAGTCAATAGTTTTTTAACGGGTTTTAAGAAAAATGCTCAAATATTTTCTTGATCATATTTTTTCGCCGCGAGAACGTATTCCTTCGCGTTTTCGGTTATCGCTTTAATTTCATCGGGTTTTACTTCCCGCACTATTCTGAAAGGATTGCCCACTACCACGGAGCCCGCCGGGATGATTTTTCTTCCGCCTATAACCGTGCCCGCTCCGATTATCGTGTTTTCGCCTATAACCGCGCCGTCAAGGATTATCGCGCCCATACCTATTATCACGTTGTTCTCAACGGTAGCCCCGTGGACCACCGCGTTATGGCCGATAGTTACGTTTTTTCCGATATTTACGGGGCTTTCCGCCTCGGAATGAATAGTGGCGTTATCCTGAACGTTACTGCCCGAACCTATCGTTATGGCGCTTCTGTCGCCCCGCACGGAAGCGCCCGGCCAGAAACTGCAATCGTCGCCGACAGTAACGTCGCCCGAAACGTGCGCCAACGCGCTTATATATACGCCGTTACCGAATACAGGATTCTTATTCATAACAAAAACCGCCTTTATCTAACATTATTGCCTGGTTTCGGCAAGAACGTGCAACGCGCATTCAAGCCGCGAACGCATCATCTCACAGGTTGGTTCATACGGTTTGTTCACGTTGCCGTTGAAGTTGTAATTGTTTGCGGCGCATCCGCCCGAACAGTGATAACGGGCAAAACAGCCGTCGCATTTCTCGCGCGTGAAAAGGCTTGAATTTTTGAAAATACCCCGTATTTCGCCGTTTATCCTGCCATCGAACACGTTGCCCATTAAAAAATCCGGATTGTCGGAAAACTGGTGGCAAGGATACAGATCGCCCTTCGGGGTAACGGAAAGATATTCGTTGCCCGCGCCGCAGGCGTTCACCCTTTTGGAAAGGCACGGGCCGCCCTCTATATCTACTACAAAATGGAAGAAATTGAAACCTCTCCCCTCTTTTTTACGCTTTAAGTATTCCTTTGAAAGCCTTCTGTACTCCTCGCGTATGGCGGGCAGGGCTTCGTCCGGAATGGCGAGCGGATGACCTTTCGGCAAAACTACGGGCTCTACGGAAATTTCCTTGAAACCCAGGTCGGCAATAAATTCCACGTCTTTGCCGAAATCGAGATTTTTGTTGGTAAAAGTTCCTCTTACGTAATAACTTTTATCCCCGCGGAGTTTTACGAAACGCTTGAAATTTTCGATTATATAATCGAAACTGCCCTTCCCGTTGACGGTTTTGCGGATGGCGTCGTTGACTTCTTTCCGCCCGTCAAGGCTCATTACGACGTTTTCCATCTCGTCGTTGAGCCACTTCGCCGTTTCCTCGTTTAACAGAACGCCGTTTGTGGTAAGCGTAAAAAGAAAGGTTTTGCCGTGTTTTTTGCCCTCATCGCGGGCGTAAGCGACGGTTTTTTTGATAACATCCAGATTCATAAGCGGTTCGCCGCCGAAAAAATCCGTTTCCAAAATCTTTCTGTCGCCGGAGTTGGCTATAAGAAAATCGACGGCGGTCTTTGCCACTTCGAAACTCATCATCTGCCGCTCGCCCTTATAGGTTCCCTCTGACGCGAAACAATAGGCGCAGCGCATATTGCAATCGTGGCAGATATGCAGGCAAAGCGCCTTCAAATGCTCGCTCTTTTCGGGGCGGGCATCGCTCCTTTCCGCGAAAAGCAGACCTTTTTCTTTTAATTCCGCAATATCAGCCTCTATCTCGCGCACGGCTTCTTCATCCGCGCCTTCCAGAAAGCAGGGTTGTCCCTGCATCTTTTTTATCACTTCCGCGGTGAGCGCGTCGCACTCGTGCAGGGCGGAACTTTCAACGTCGAACAGATAGTATTTTCCGTCGACTTCAAACGTGTGAACCATATAACCTCGTATACTATAAAATGAGGAGCGAAAACAAATCACTCCTCACCCGTTTCAAGCTATTTAATTTACTTATTTGTTTTCTTCGATTTTGCCTTCTCTTGAAATCTTCTTGCAGGACTGGTTGCCTACGGTGCAACTCGTTTTGCAGGCAGACTGACAGCTGCTTCTGCATTCTCCGCAACCTACTGAATTTCTCTTTGCGGGCACCGCAACGGTCTTGATTCTTGTCATATTGAACGCCTCCGAACTTTTATTTAGTATATTATACTATAAAAGCGGAAGAATTTCAAGTGTTTTCGGCTATTTTTTCAAATTGGCGGAAAGAATGCCCGCAAGAATACCGCAAACTATACCGTAAAGCGCCTCAAAAAGCGTGGAAACGCCGAAATCCAGACTTCCGGAAATAAGCCCGAATAACAAATACGTTACGGCGATAACCGAAAAACCGAGCGCCGCGCCTTTCAGAAAACCCTTTTCGCCGCGAACGCCGACGAGACACGCAACCGTTATTCCGCACAATTTTATTATCTGGTTGATAAATTTTACCCATCCGTCGGAAAGTTCCGCGAATTTCAGAACGAACGCGAAAACGAGTATCGCCGCCAGACACGTACTTACGCCTATCAACAATCCTTTAAGATAACCGAGTCCGAAACCGCCGCTTGTTTTTTCCATAATATCTTCGTTTCCCTCCGCATTTTTTCTGAAAATATTGTATGCGGAAGAAGAAAAAATTAGAATAACGGCTACGGAAAAAAGCCCGTGCGATTTTATACGGCTTACTCAAACGGTCAGATTTTCTTTTATCACGCGGTAGCCTTCGGAAAGATCGTCCCTTGAAAGAAACGGTGGGATCTTACCGGTAAAAAATCCGATCCACGCGCACGCGGCGGCAAACCTGCCGTAGTTAAGCGACAGATGAAAACCGTCCCGACAGAGACTTAACCCCCCTTTTTCGCACGAAAAACAACTATTCTCCCTTAAACGGGCAATCAGATCGCCGCTGGGAACAACGCGTAGATTCTCGTTTGCGGCGACCTCGTCGGTAACGGATCTTATCCGCTCCCACATAACGCGGCGGTCGCGACCGTAAACGGAAAAATCCGGATGGTCGCTGCCCGTTTCGTACGCCCACGTTCTGTGCAGCACTATTTCGGCGCCGGTAAATTTGCGGATATAGGAAATAAGTTCTTTTATATAAGGATAATACGATTCTTTCACGCCCGAAAGCCCGCTTACCTGCTGGACGGTGACGAAATCCCATTTTTCAGACGAAAGAGCTTCTTTTAAGTTTATGCCGCCCGTAGTACATTTTTCCCCGCAGTGCTGGTATTCGTAAAGTTCCCCGTCGTTTATCATCCGGCAGTGCCTTTCCAGACTGCAGCCGCCTACGTACAGATTTCTGACGTGTATATCGCCGCTTAAAAGTTCGATCAAAGCCGTGGCATCCTGCGAAAAACTGTTGCCCACCGCAAGTATTTTTATCATAAAATCCCTCCTTTTTCGCGCGTTAAACGGCATTTCTTTTATAGTGAAACATATACTGCTGAAAAAAACCGGCGTCGGTTCCGTAAGCGGAAACGAAATATTCCGCAAACTTATTTCTGTCGGTAAGTTCCCCGCGGAAATCTTCGCGGTATATCTTTTCCATCCACGTATCCACGGGAAAACTGTCGCTGCGGTTAAAACCGAAAAGCGCAACGCAATCGGCAACTTTGGGCCCCACGCCTTTAAGTTTCATAAGTTCTTTTTTAAGGTCGGACGTGGAGAGCGTTGCCGCTTTTCCGAGATCGAACCCGTGAAGGAGCGCGTCTGCCACGGCGGGAAAATATTCCGCCCTGTACCCTAGGCCCGCCGAGCGGTAAAAATCCGCGGATTCCTTCGCGATTCGCGCGGCTTCGGGGAAGGACTCATATGTTTTTCCGTCAAACTTGCGCTCCTCGCCCAGAACGCGGCAAAGACGTTCTATTATGCCCTTTATCCTCGGGATGTTGTTGTTCTGCGACACTATGAACGAAAACAGCGTTTCTTCGGCGTTTTGCTTTAAGATACGTATGCCTTTTCCCCGTTCGGCCGCGGTTTTCAGAAATTCGTTGCCCGTGGCGTCCGCCGCCCTTACCGTTTCGGAATAATCCCTGTGCACGTCGAAATAGTTTTCAAAATACTCGGCATCGTC
>JAGCZN010000074.1 GCA_017959995.1 Clostridia bacterium | reverse complement strand
GCCGTGCGCGAAGTTCCGCCCGTGCCGAGAACCATTACGGTTTTCCCGCGTACGTCGATCCCTTCGCGTTCCAAAAGAAATTCGAACCCGAACACGTCGGTATTATATCCGAAAAGTCCCCTTTTTCCCGCTTTAACTACGTTTACGGCGCCCGTTTCGCGGGCGGTGTCGCTCAAGCCGTCAAGATACCTTACGATCTCTTTTTTGTACGGAACGGTAACGTTGAAACAGTTGTATTTTCCGCTTTTAAGAAGCGTTTCCAACCCGTCGGGCCCGGTTTCCGCAAGGTCGTAGGGATATCCTAATCTTTCGTGAATCGGCTTTGAATAACTGTGCGATAGCGTTTTACCTATAAGCGCCGCCCGCACTTTTTCCGCCCCGACGGTAAAAGCCATCACCCCACCTCTCTGTAGCAGCCGAGAAAGGCGAAATATTCCAAAGAATTATACATTTCGGAAAGCAGATTGTAAACTTCCCTCTTTCTGACGTCTCCTTCGAAATCGAAATAGAAGGCGAACTCAAACTCGCTTGACGCGATGGGGCGGGATTCTATTTTAGTGAGATTTAAGCCGAGAGCGGAAAAGCGCGAAAGCACTTTATTGAGCGAACCGGTAACGTGGGGCAGGCTTAAAACCACGCTTATCTTATCGGCATTAGGGTAAATCTCAAGTTCTTTTGAGATACATATGAACCGGGTGTAATTGTTATCAACGTTCTGAATCCCGTTTTTCAGCGGTTTAAGCCCGTAGATATCCGCGCATTCGGGCGAGGCTATAGCCGCCGCGTCCGTACGCCCGCTCTCGGCGATCGTTTTAGCCGCAACCGCCGTGTTCTCCGCTTCGGTGATCTTTACCCAAGGGTATTTTTTGAGAAATTCCGAACACTGGCTTATAGCCTGTCCGTGTGAGAATATTTCTCTTACGTTTTCCAAAGAAGTGCCGTTTTTCGCAAGTAAACTGTGTTTTACTTTGAGTTTTACCGTGCGCACGATATAGAATTTATGCTTCTGTATCAAATCGTAAACCGCGTTTACCGAGCCCGCGGAACTGTTCTCTATGGGAAGAATGCCGTAACGGCATAATCCGTTTTCTATCGCGCCGAAAACGCCGTTCCAATCCTTAAAATACAAAATTTCGCTTATGGGGAAAAGGCGTTCGCAGGCGAGCATCGAGTACGCGCCCGCCACACCCTGGCACGCGACCGTGGCCGACGAAGGAAATTCTTCGCCCGTGCTTTCTATGGCCTTGCGTATCTCTTTTCCGAGAGAGGAATCAACGTTGCAATACCTGGTTTGGTACGCCTTGCTTACGTCGAACACCTTTTCGTATATTTGTTTAAGATATATCTTTCTGTCGTCGCCAACCTCGGCGGTTACGCGGTTGATTATCTTCTTTTCCCTTTCCGCGTCGGAAACGGGGATTCCGCTTTCGGCTTTGGCTTCGCCGATTTTTCTTACGGTATCCATTCTCTCGTCGAACAGGGCGGCGATACGGTCGTCTATGCGGTCTATTTTCTCTCTCAATTTTTCAACGTCGTTCATTTCCATGCTATTTATAAAAAGTTTTATACGTAATTTATTATCGCGAGCGCCGCCATGGATTCCACCACTGGCACCGCGCGCGGAACGAAGCACGAATCGTGCCTGCCTTTTACCGTTATATAAGTATCTTCGCCCGTTTTCAAATTCACCGTTTTCTGTTCTTTGGAAATCGATGCCGCCGGCTTGAACGCGACGCGGAACGTTATAGGCATACCCGTAGCGAGTCCGCCCAAAACGCCGCCGTTGTGGTTTGTGGAAGTTTTTACCCTTCCGTTTCCGTCGAAATAATATTCGTCGTTCGCGCCGCTGCCGCGCATCGCGCTTAAAGCAAAACCGTTGCCGAACTCTATACCCTTTACCGCCGGAATCGCGAAAACGTTTCTTGAAATTTCGCTCTCTATACTTCCGCGAAGCGGCTCACCGCTACCCGCGGGAACACCGAACACGCAGCATTCTATCACGCCGCCTACCGAATCTCCCGAAGATTTAGCGCCTTCTATTTCCCTCATCATAGCGGCCTCGTACCGCCCGTCAAGAAGCGGAAAACTGCTTTGCCCGGCGGTTAAAACGGCTTGCTCGTCCACCGTCGTATTACGGTAACTTGCCCCGGAAATGCCGCCTATTGCCTGAACGTAACCGCCTACCGATATTCCCTTGCGGCGGAGTATCTGAAGCGCCACACCGCCCGCCGCACCCATGGGGGCAGTCATCCTTGCGGAAAATTTCCCGCCGCTGGAAGCGTCGTAACCTTCACCGTACTTCATAAAAGCGGGGTAGTCGGCGTGCGACGGACGCGGACAATACCTTAATTCGGAATAATCCTTTGGCCGTGCGTTCTCGTTTTTCATTTTAATTATTATTTCGCCGCCGGTAGTAACGCCGTTTTCTATGCCGCTTTCGAAAATGAGTACGTCGCTTTCTCTACGCGCGGTAGAAAAATCGCCGAACGGTTTTCGCCTGTTTACAAAATTCTGAAGTTCCTCCGCGTCTATCTTTTCTCCGAACCGGATTCCCTCGATGCAAACCCCGATCTCGTCTGAATGCGAAGAACCGAAAACGTTTATTCTGACTTTTTCTTCACTCGACATCAAAAACACCTCCTATACGGGAATAATCTGTGAAAAATGCGGGATACGACTTATTTACCGCTTCCGGGCAGGTAACGGAAACGCCGCACAGCGCGCCCGCCGAAACCGCCGCCATTACGATGCGGTGATCGTTCAGTCCGTCCGCCTTTACGTCGGCGGAAGCGGCTTTTCCTCGGATAACCAGTCTGTCCTCTCCTACTTCGTAAGCCGCGCCGAAAGATTTAAGCAAACCGCAGACGGCCGAAAGCCTGTCGCTCTCTTTTATTTTCAGCCTTCCCACACCCGTAAGAACGGTTTCGCCATCCGAAAACGCGGCGACTACCGAAACTATCGGCGCCAGATCTATAGCGTTATCCAGGTTGGCTTTTATGCCTTTAAGCGCGGATTTTTTTGCGATAAAGGCGCCTTTTTCATATTTTATATCCCCGCCGAAACGCTTGAAAATATCGGCGACGGCTCTGTCTCCCTGCTTACTGAAAGGGTTTAGGCCGTAAACCGAAACCTCGCCGGAAAGTATGCCCGCGGCGAGAAAAAAAGCGGCGTTCGACCAATCTCCCTCAACTTCGATCTCGCCCGGAGAGATATATTTTTGTCCGCCTTTTACAAAATAGACGTTATCCGAAACCTCAACTTCAACGCCGAAAGCTTTCATAACGTCCGTAGTTAAGGCAACGTAACTTGCAGAAGCCGTACCGCCGGAAACCTCTATACTCACGTCCTCGCCGATAAGCGGCGCCGCAAGCAAAAGCCCCGTGAGATACTGCGAACTCATGCCGCAGTCGATTTTATACGCGCCGCCGCAAAGTTTTCCTTTTAACTGCAACGGAAGCCCCTCTCCTTCAACCGAAACGCCACCCTCCGTAAGCGCGCTTACGAGCGGTCCGTTGGGCCTTAACGGCAATCTTCCCGAACCTTCAAAAACATACTTTCCGCCTGCGGCTGCGGCAACCGGCAACATAAAACGGAGCGTGGATCCGCTTTCACCGCAATCAAAAACCGCGTTTTTTGTGTGTTTTACGGGGGTAACAATGCAACCGTCTACGCATTTTTCAATGCCTGCACCCAAACGCGAAAGACATTCTGCAGTAGCCGAAACGTCCGCCGAAAACTCTAAGCCTTTAATCCTGACTGGCGAAGAGGCAAACGCCGAACATATAAGTATCCTGTGCGAGTACGACTTGCTCGGAGGGGCCTTTACGCTGCCCGAAAGACGGCTTTTGTATACGCGCGCCACACTCATAATCTTTTTTCCAACTCGTTGAATTCAATATCTTTTATGAACGGTTCGCCGGGCTCTTTTATAAGCGCCAAAGAAACGCCATTTCCGTAGTTTTTCTTATCGGCGCCGATTGCCGAAACGAGTTCCGACGCGGCGTACGGACAGGAAACGTCAATACCGAGTTCCGAAAAAATTCCGTACAAAGCATTTCTCGTTTCCTGGCCGAAATACTCGGGAAACGCTTCGGCCGTGCGTACTATCCCTTTGGCCACGCACACGCCGTGAGGTAAAGAATAGGCCGAAAGTTTTTCTATCGCGTGCCCCACGGTATGACCGAGATTCAGAATTTTTCTGAGCCCTTTTTCCCTTTCGTCCTCTTGCACTATCTTCGCCTTTACCGATACGCACGCGCCGACGAATTCAGCGATATTTACGGGTATAAATTCTCGGTTTTTGCGTGATAAAAGGCACTTTTTGTTTTTATCAAAGTAAAAAGTTTTTACGCTTTCCCACAGTTTGCCGCCGGAAAGCAATCCGTATTTTACACCCTCGCCCATACCGCATTGCCACTCTTGAACGGGAAGCGTTAGGAAGGTTTTGACGTCGCACAATACGACGGAAGGTTGATAAAACGCCCCGGCGAGGTTTTTACCCGCTTCGAGATCGACCGCGGTTTTACCGCCCACGGACGAATCGATCGCAGCGAGCAACGTTGTGGGGACCTGGGCGTATTTTACTCCGCGCATATAAAGCGCCGCGGCAAAGCCCGTAATATCGCCGACGACGCCCCCGCCGAGCGCGATCATGCCGTCCCCGCGGGTAAGGCGGTTTTCGGCGGCGGTTTCCAGAATGCTTTCGAGCGTCGGGAAATTTTTATTTTTTTCGCCGCGCGGAATTATTTTTTTAAGTACCGCAGCGCCCTCTTTTTCTAAACTTTTTTTAAGTTCGGAAAAATAAATCTCGGGCACGCCGTCGTCGGTTATCACGAGATATTTTTCGCACGGCATGGCGCGTTTTTTTTCTTTGCCCGCCGAAACTAGTATGCCGTCGCCTATCACTACGTCGTACGTGGGCGCGGTTTTAACGGATATCCTCGT
>JAGCZN010000073.1 GCA_017959995.1 Clostridia bacterium | reverse complement strand
GGATTATTAAACTTTTAATTCAAGAAATACGGAAAAGCGCCCGTTCCGAATAATACGGAACGGGCGCTTTTTGCTCGTTTACGTGAAAAAAAGGCCGTTTTTTGTGTTTAAGGCGGTTATTTGCCGCAGCCGAAGCCGATATTTCCGCCCTTGTTGCAGCAGCAGAGCCACACGGCGAGAAGGGGGATAAGGCAATCGCAATTCGAAAGTTTTTCGAGTATGCCGTCTATCATTCCGCCGCAGTTGCACATAATGAGAAGTATTATACGTATCCAGAGAGTGCCGTTGTTGCCGCCGAATCCGAAATTGCTGAAATTCATCGTAAATTCCTCCGTTTGTTTATTGCGGATATCCGCGAAACGGCAAGCGGGGATTATGTAAGATAAGTTTTATCCGCTTCCGTTTCCGTTTTATTGTACGCGCGCGGCTGCGAAAACGTTACCGCCCGAATATTTTTTACTTGTTTTTTACGGGTTTAATTGTTTGCAAATTAGTATATATTATGTTAAAATATATTTGCGGACACCTTTAAGGGTCCGACTAGGAAAGCAGAATTTCATAACGGTTTTGTTTTACAACAGATATCCTTAGTGAATTTGATTGGAGGAACAAAAATGCAAAAAACTTTTTTTTCCGCAAAAACGGTAACTTATCTCGCCATACTCGCCGCGCTTGCCGTAGTTTTGCAGGTATTTGCAAGCCAGATACAGATAGTGCCCGGCGTAACGTTAAATCTCGCGCTCGTGCCGGTAGTTCTCGGCGCAATGCTTTTAGGGCCGCTTCACGGCGCTTTTCTCGGATTCGTTTCCGGCGCGGTAGTGCTTATACAGGTCGTTACCGGCGCGGGCGGGCTGTTTTATATAATGTTCGGAACTTCTCCCGTAATGATCGCGCTCGTTTGCCTCGTAAAAACCACGGCGGCGGGCGCGGCGGCGGGTTTTATTTATAAGGCGCTTTCAGGCAGAAACGGTTATCTCGCCGCGTTTTCGGCGGCGGCCGCCGTACCGATAGTAAACACGGGCGTTTTCCTGCTCGGAATGCTGATAATGGCAAACGTTCTGAAAGAGGCGGCGGCTCAGGTGGGGTTGCCGTTTGCCGAAGGGCAGAGTGCGTTCAATTTTGTAATAGCGGTTCTCGTAACGTGGAATTTCTTTATAGAACTCGGAATAAATCTTGTGGTGGCACCGGGTATCGCACAGGTCGTACGGGTCGTGGAACGTAAAAAATTTTAAGGTGAAATTATGTTACTGACTATAGATATAGGCAACACGAATATAAAATACGGCGTGTTTGACGGAAACGATCTGCGCGCAAGTTTCCGCGTTACTTCCGCAAAAAGGAAAACTTCGGACGAATACGGCGCGGTTCTGATGGATCTTCTTGCGAGTTCGGGTATATCGGTAAACGATATAAACGGCGTTATACTTTCCTCGGTCATACCCGCGCTCAACTACACCGTATGCCACATGTGCGAATTCTTTTTGGGAAAAAAACCGCTCGTTGTGGGGCCGGGCATAAAAACGGGGCTTAACATACGCGTTGCGAACAGCCGCGAAGTTGGGGCGGACAGAATTGTAAACAGCGTTGCCGGCTACAGAAAATACGGCGGACCGTGCATAGTTATAGATTTCGGCACAGCAACTACCTTCAACGTTATAACGGACGACGGTAAACTGATAGGCGGGGTGATTTCTCCCGGGATAAAGGGCTCGCTCGATTCACTCGTTCAGGGAACGGCGCAACTGCCCGATATAGAACTTGAATTTCCCGGAAAAGTGGTTTGCACCGATACCGTTACCAATATGCAGGCGGGACTTTTATACGGATTTACGGGACTTGTGGAATATATCGTAAATAAAATCAAAAAAGAGATCGGCAGGCCCGACGCGAAAGTAATAGCCACGGGCGGCCTCGGAGAGTTTATTTCCAAAGAAACGGATTGTATCGACGTAGTCGACCGCCGTCTTACGCTCGAAGGGCTTAAAATGATATACGATCTGAACAACGAGGATCAAAGATGAAAGAAGGATTGATAACCGAACTGATCGTACCGGAAAAGATAGTTTTTGCAACGCCCAACGTAAGCAATACGGCCGCGCTTCTTTGCGGGCGGGAGAGTCAGATAGGTCTTTGCGAAAGGGAATGTTGCCTCGTTTCAGGCAAGGGTTATATCGTTCTGGATTTCGGCAAAGAATATTCGGGCGGGGTCAGAATACTTACTTTCACCGTGAATGCGCCCACCGCCGCAATTCGCCTGCGCTTCGGAGAATCGCTTTCGGAAGCGTATTCGGAAACGGGCGAGAAGGGATCGTGCAACGACCATTCCCTTCGCGATTTTAATATCGCGCTCACTTCTTATTCGGATATGACGTTCGGGCAGACGGGCTTCCGTTTTTTGCGTATAGACTTTCTTACCGACGCCGTTATTTTTTTGAAAAACGTATACTGTAATTACACGCACAGGGAATTTCCCGCCCCCGTTCCGTTTTATTCTTCCGATAAAAAGATAAACGATATTTATGCCGCCGCAAAACGCACTATTGAGCTTTGTTGCCAGGAATATCTGTGGGACGGCATCAAGCGCGACCGCCTCGTGTGGATAGGCGATATCCACCCCGAAATGCTCGCCCTCACTTCCCTTTACGGAAGATGCGGACTTATAGAGAAATCGCTCGATTTCACCGTGGGGCAAACACCGCTCGGAGAGTGGATGGACGATATGCCCGCGTACTCTGCCTGGTGGGTTATAATAACGGCGGATTATGCGGAAATAACGGGCGCTTTCGATTACGCCGCACGCCATATAAATTACGTAAAAGGCCTTATTTCGCAGTTTAACGCGCACGTTAAGGATAACGGAGAACTCGATTTGCCCTCGTATTTCGTTGATTGGCCCACCCACGGGCAACCCGACGAGAAAGCCGGTTGCCGCGCCATTCTTATTATTATGGCAAACGCCGCGGAAAAACTTCTTTCTTTTCTCGGCCACGGAACGGACGAGGTTGAAACGCTTAAAACCAAACTTGCGAAAATTCCGTTAAAAGTGAAATCGGCAAAGCAGGTAATAGCGCTTAAATATCTTGCCACGGGCGAACTCGACGCCGGCGAAAAGGCTAAACTTATCGAAGGCGGGGCGAAGGGAATGTCTGCCTTTATGAGTTATTACGTTCTCAAAGCCGTTGCGGAAACGGTTTCAGAAGAGACCGCCGTATCTATGATGCGCGAGTATTACGGCGCAATGCTCGACAAGGGGGCGACGACCTTTTTTGAGGATTTCGATATGGAATGGGTAGAAAACTCCTGTTCGCTGGACGCGCTTCCCATCGACGGCGAAAGAGATATTCACGGGGATTTCGGCAAATATTGTTACACGGGTTTCCGCCATAGTTTCTGCCACGGTTGGAGTTCGGGCGTTATAAAATTCCTGTACGAGCATTGCAACGAAAAAAATTAAAAAACGCCGCCGTAATCGATTGACAGAACGGCCGTCCGTTGCTATAATATTTAACATGAAAAAAACCGAACGGAAAACAGATTGATAAGGCGATATGGGAAAATTTTACCGTTCCCGTATCGCCTTTTTTAATAAACGCGGCTTTTTTACGCGCTGCGGCAACGCACCGTTTAAGTTTTACTAAAAGAAAAGGAGAAGAACCGATGGCTAATATTTCAGAATTGTTCGGAGTGAACGTGTTTAACGACGAGGTTATGCAAAACGTTCTCGCCCCGGAAACTTACGAGGCTTTCAGAAGCGCCGTTTCGGAAAACCACCCTCTTTCGCTGGAAGTGGCAAACAAGATAGCAAAGGCAATGAAGGACTGGGCAATTTCAAAGGGCGCAACGCATTTCACGCATTGGTTCCAGCCCATGACGGGCATTACCGCCGAAAAGCACGACAGTTTTTTGACTAAAAAACGCAGCGGAGCCGTTATAACCGATTTCAAGGGCAGAGAGCTTATCAAGGGCGAGCCGGACGCGTCCAGTTTCCCCAGCGGCGGCGTGAGAACTACTTTCGAGGCGAGAGGCTATACCGATTGGGATCCCACTTCCTACGCGTTCGTAAAGGATAATACTCTTTATATACCCACGGCGTTCTGTTCTTATACGGGCGAGGCGCTCGATAAAAAAACGCCGCTTCTGCGCTCTATGGAAGCGCTCAACGAACAGGCGGTGAAACTTTTCAACCTTATAGGAAAGGAAGTTAAACGCATAACGCCCACCGTAGGGCCCGAACAGGAATATTTTCTTATCGATAAAGAAGTTGCCGCCCGCCGCGCGGATATAAGCTACACGGGAAGAACGCTTTTCGGCGCCAAACCGCCCAAAGGGCAGGAACTCGACGACCAGTATTTCGCTTCGATAAAGCCGCGCGTGCTCGCGTTCATGCAGGAACTTGACGAAGAACTCTGGAAAGTGGGCGTAATAGCCAAAACCCGCCATAACGAAGTGGCGCCCGCCCAGCACGAACTCGCGCCCGCCTTCGACAGTTGCAACGTGGCCACCGACCATAACCAGATAACCATGGACCTTATGAAAAAGCTTGCGGACAAGCACGGCATGGTGTGCCTTCTTCATGAAAAACCCTTTGCGGGCGTAAACGGAAGCGGTAAGCACAACAATTGGTCGCTTTCCACCGAAAGCGGCGAAAACCTTCTTGATCCGGGCGAAAATCCCAGCGAAAACCTTCCTTTTCTCATTTCTCTCGCCGCGGTTATCAAAGCGGTTGACGAATATCAGGATATACTCCGCATATCCGTTTCAAGCGCTGGCAACGACCACCGCCTCGGCGCGAACGAAGCCCCGCCCGCAATAGTTTCCATGTATATAGGCGACGATCTTGAAAAAGTGTTCGAGGCGATAGTGTCCGGCGGGATATACAACGGCAAGAAAACGGAAATGGAGTTCGGCGCGTCAACGCTACCCAAAGTCAATAAGGATAATTCCGACCGTAACAGAACGTCTCCCTTCGCTTTTACGGGCAATAAGTTTGAATTCCGT
>JAGCZN010000006.1 GCA_017959995.1 Clostridia bacterium | reverse complement strand
GGAAAAGTGTATGCCGAATAAGAAAAAGGAGAACAGGTTCTATGCTCGTAGGCAGCAGCAGTCACATGCTGGACGGTAAAAACAGAATGAGAATACCCGCGGCCTTCAAAGACGATATGGCCGGCCCTATAATTATGAGCGTTTCGGTAAACGGTTGTATAGCGGTGTATACCGAAGAAGTTTACGACGAACTTTTTTCTTCTTATAAAAACGTGCATGCCTTCGACGCCAAAACGCAGGCGAGATATTCCAAAATATTCCGTTACACATTCCCGGTGGCTGAAGATAACCAAGGAAGGATACTCGTTCCGGAAGAGCTTCGTAAATACGCGGGCATAAAAAAGGAACTAGTTACCGTAGGCAAACTCAACCATCTTGAAATCTGGGCTCCCGATCGTCTTGATTCGCTTGACGGCGGCGAAGCTTACGAAGATATTTTCAGCGGGCTTTTCGAAGCATCGAAAAACGATAACGACAAAAATGGAATTTAAGCACGTTCCCATTATGCTCGACGCCTGTATCGAAGGGCTGAATATAAAGGGAAACGGCGTTTATTTCGACGGTACGCTCGGCGGGGGCGGCCATTCCGGTGAAATACTCGGAAGGCTCACCTCGGGAAAACTTATCGCTACCGATCTCGACGACGAGGCGATAGCCGCCGCCAAAGAAAAACTTTCGTTTTACGGCGATAAATTTTTACCCGTTCACGGAAACTTCAAAAATTTCAAAGAGATAATCCGCGGTTTCGGATTTAACGGACTTGACGGAATACTTCTCGATCTCGGCGTATCCAGTTACCAACTCGATAACCGTAGCCGCGGCTTTTCGTATATGGGGAACGGCAAACTCGATATGCGGATGGACGGCAGCCAGGATTTTTCGGCTTACGACGTGATTAACGGCTATGGCGAGAATGAATTGCGAAACGTTATTTCCGCTTACGGAGAGGAAAGATTCGCAGGGAAAATTGCCGCGGCAATAGTAAAGAAAAGGGCGGAAGGAGAAATACGCACCACGGGCGAACTCGCTGAAATTATAGAGGAAGCGATCCCGAAAAAATTCCGCGGCGAAGGCCATCCCGCAAAGAGAACCTTCCAGGCCGTAAGAATAGAGGTAAACGGAGAACTCCGCGGTCTTAAAGAATGTATATACGATATGATACGTTCTCTTAACCCGGGCGGCAGAATAGCGATTATAACGTTTCACAGTCTTGAAGACAGAGTGGTAAAACAGTGTTTTAAGGATCTCGAAACGGATTGCGTATGCGATAAACGTCTTCCCGTATGCGTGTGCGGAAAGAAAAAGGAAATAGAAGTACTTACGAAAAAGCCGATAACGGCAAGCGCAAGGGAACTGCAAAACAATCCCCGTGCGAAAAGCGCAAAACTCCGCATAGCGGAAAAACTTCAGATCACACGAAAAATAAAAATATAAAAAAGGAGAAGGGATATGATAACGAACGGCAATAACGTAAAAGAAAGAACCGAAGACGCGGAAAGATTGGATACTGTTAACGAAGAATACGCTGCTGCGTCCGTTTCCGACGATTTCAGCCTATATAACGATACCGGGTACGAAACGGAGAGAATGCTCAGCGAAAGCGCTGTTTCCGAAGAGGTGGACGGTTTCGCCGGAGCAAACGACGCAACGCCTTCTCCCACAACCATGCAGTTTTTCGATCCGTCGGATAACGTTCTCAAAGACAGTTTGGAAGACGTTGAGGAAGACGCCGAAACGGGTTTTAAGATAACGCCACGCGGCAAAGCGCTTATAGCTATTTACGCGATAGTCGTCGCAACTATAATCGCGCTTATCGTAATGAACGCGAAAGTGCTTAAAAACATGAGAAAAACGATAAACGAAGAAGAACGGGTGGTGGAAACGCTCGTTCAGAAATCGCAGACGTTAAACGACGAACTCGGTTACGTTTCGAGCGAGCAGGTAATTGCCGAAAAGGCGGTCGCGCTCGGGATGAAGAGGTAACTTTCCGTCATAGAATTTGATTCCCGCAAATAGAATAATAGCGAAAACTGTTGCGGGTGGTGATTGAAATAGAATATTCGATAACGAAATTACGAAAGAGGTTATTTGCGGTTTTTCTGCTTATAGCCTTTATTTTTTGCATTATTTCGGCAAGATTCTTCTACGTTCAGCTCGTTTGGGGCAAGGAACTTCAATCAAAGGCGCTCGATCAATGGACAAGGGAATTGCCCGTAACGGCCGAGCGCGGCGCGATTATGGACAGAAACGGCGTGGCGCTTGTTGAAAACCGTACCGCTTACAGCGTTTATATACGCCCGCGTTCGGTAAAGGACGCCGATCGTACCGCCGACGTACTCTCTTCGGTACTCGGCCTCGACAGGAGTGAAACGTATAGAAAAGCGACTACCAAAACAACGTCGGAATACGCCGTCGCGCGTAAGATAAGCGCGGAAAAGGTAAACGAACTTTCCGTTTACGAACTTCCCGGCGTGTATTTTTCAAAGGATAACGAAAGATATTACCCCTACGGTGATTTTCTTTCGCAGGTGCTTGGCTATGTGTCTTCGGATAACGTCGGGCAGACGGGGCTGGAAAAGTACTACGATAAATATCTTCGCGGCAGGAACGGGGAAATAGTGTATGAAACCGACCTTCTGGGGATACAATTAGACGGTAGCGGAGTCAGTTATCTGCCCGCCGTAAAGGGGCTTGACCTTGTTCTTACCATAGATTACGCCGTGCAGCTTATTGCCGAGCAGGTTATGGAAACGGCGTACGCGGTGCATTCACCTAAAAGGGCGGAATGCATAGTGCTCGATCCGTCGAACGGCGAGATACTCGCAATGGCGTCCAGGCCGTCTTTCGATATGAACTACGTGCCGAGAAACGAGCCCGAAAAACTCAACTTTCTCGGCAGAAACGGTCTCGTATCGGATTCTTACGAGCCGGGATCCACGTTCAAAATACTTACCGCCTCGGCGAATATAGAGGAATATTTCAGCGGAAACAAGGCGGCTTTTTCGCTCGATCACGTATTTAATCCCGCAGGTACCAGAACCGTTCTCGGCAGAAAGATAAAGTGCTGGACGTCCCACGCAAACGGCAAACACTCTCACGAAACGATAAAAGAGGCGCTGAACAACAGCTGTAACCCGTGTTTCGTTGATATGGCGCTCGCCCTCGGCAAGGAAACCGTGTACAAGTATATCGAGGCGTTTAATTACGGCTCGTTAACGGGTATCGATTTCGTGGGAGAAGCTCAGGGAATGGTGCTTCCCGTTTCGGCGGTTACCGACGGGGATCTCGCGCGCATAGGTTTCGGCCAGACTATAGCGGTAACGCCCGTACAGCTCGCCGCGGCAACGGCTTCTGCGGTAAACGGCGGAAATTATTTCGTGCCGCATTTTCTTAAAGCCGTGTACGACGGCGAAAGGCTGGTAGAAAAGGTAATACCCGTTGCCAAAAACCGCACCGTATCGGAAAAAACTTCCGCGGTCATGGCGGAATATCTCGAAGGCGTGGTAAAGGACGGAAGCGGCAAACAGGCGTATATAGAGGGCTACAGGGTAGGCGGCAAAACGGGCACGGCGCAAAAATATGAAAACGGCGTAATAGCGCAGGGTAAATACGTTGCTTCCTTCGTGGGTTTTTTCCCTGCCGACAAGCCGGAATATCTCGCGCTCGTAATAGTTGACGAACCCGTCGGCCAGCATTACGGAAGCACGGTAGCCGCGCCTTATGCGAAAATGATTTTCGAAGGAATAATAAACGAAAAAGAAATCCGATCACGGGTATAAACAGGGTGATATATGTTACTTTCCGAGCTTATAAAAAACGTGGAATGCGTTGAAGTTAAAGGTAACTCCGCCGTAGAAATAACGGGGCTTACCGCGTCTGACGCGCTGGTTAAAAAAGGCGATTTGTTTTTTTGCGTAAACGGGTTTAATACGGACGGGCACGGATACGCCTCCGCCGCCGTATCGCGCGGGGCAAGCGCAGTGGTTTGCGAGCGGCCGATCGAAGTGAACGCCGCTTGTGTAATCGTAAAGGATACGCGTTCGGCAATGAGTCTTATCGCCAAAGAATTTTACGGCAGAGCATCGGAAAAACTTCGCATAGTAGGCGTTACGGGAACCAACGGTAAAACCACCGTATGCCACCTGATACGCAACGTACTCCGCGCGGCGGGTCATAAGGCGGGCCTTATAGGTACGCTCGGCGTTTTTTATTCAAACGTTTCCATCGCGCCCGAACTTACCACGCCGGATCCGATTTTTCTCCATAAAATTTTTGCCGATATGTTAAAGGCGGGAATGGAATTCGTAGTTATGGAAGTATCCGCGCACGCCGCCGCCCTGAAAAAAATCGAAGGTATAAAATTCGAAGCGGGCGTATTTACGAACTGCACGCAGGATCATCTGGATTTTTTCAAAAGCATGGATAGTTACAAGGCGGCAAAAGCGTTATTTTTAACGAATAAATACTGTAATTTTACCGTTTTTAACACCGACGACGAATTCGGCAAAAAACTGTTCCTTTCCGCAGGGGAAAACAGCGTTTCTTACGGAATGGATTCTCCTTCCGACGTGTTTGCCGTAAACGTAAAGGAAGAAATATCGGGCACTTCTTTCGTAATGAATCTTTTTGATAACGTTTATAACGTCAAATGCCGTATGGCGGGCAGGTTTTCCGTTTACAACTGTCTTGCGGCGGCAACGTGCTGCGCCGTGTTGAACGTTGATTTCGACGATATAGCCGAGGGTATAAGCCTTACCGAAGGCGTAAGCGGCAGGATCGAACCCGTAAAAAATTCACGCGGTAAAACGGTTTTTATTGATTACGCCCACACGCCGGACGGACTTGGCAACGTGCTTAAAACTCTGCGCAAATGCACCTCGGGAAAACTTATCTGTCTGTTCGGCTGCGGCGGAAACAGAGACAGAACCAAACGCCCTTTAATGGGGGAAATAGCGGGTGAATACGCCGATTTCACGGTTATTACTTCCGATAATCCCCGCTTTGAGGATCCGTGCGATATAATTTCGGAAGTGGAAAAAGGGTTAAGAAAAAAAACGAGCGACTATATAACCATACAGGACAGAAAAACCGCAATAAAATACGCCCTTAACAAAACGGGCGGAAACGACGTTCTTCTCATTGCCGGCAAGGGCGCCGAAGAGTATCAGGAGATAATGGGCGTAAGGCACGAATTCAGCGATAAAAAATTCGTGGAAAGCATTCTCGACGGGGGTGACGTCGATTGACGGTATATATATCCGCCGCGCTTCTTTCGTTCGGAATATCGGTCGGCGCGGGTTTTGCGGTCATTCCGCTTTTGAAAAAACTCAAAGCGGGGCAGAACATTCTCTCCTACGTAAAGGAACACGAATATAAGAGCGGAACGCCCGCCATGGGCGGAATAATATTCGTTATATCCGCAACCGCCGTAACGCTTGCTCTTTCGGATAAAACGGATTTCCGCCTCGCCGCGGTAATATGCGTAACGGGGGCTTCGTTTGCGGCGGTTGGATTTCTCGACGATCTTCTTAAAATCAAACGTCGCCGCAACGAAGGGCTCAAGCATTACCAGAAAATATCTTTTCAACTTGCGGTCGCTCTGATAGTTTCCGTTTACGCCTGTACAAGGGGATATACCGCCGTTAAATTGCCTTTTTCCGGAAAGGTTGCCGATGCGGGCTGGTGGATGCTTCCGTTTTATACGTTCGTTTTTATCTCAACTACGAACTGCGTAAATCTCACCGATGGGCTCGACGGTCTCGCCGCGGGCGTTTCCTACGTGTATTTTTTGTTTCTCGCGGCGATAATCCTTATTTACGGGAACGGTTTCTACCGCACGGATACCTTCGTTTTATCCTGTTTTTCCCTTGTAGGGGCGCTCGTGGGTTTTCTTATATTCAATACGTACAAAGCAAAAGTTTTCATGGGGGATACGGGTTCGCTTTCCATAGGCGGCTTTTTATCGGCGATCAGCATTTTCAGCGGAAACGCGTTGTTTATTCCCGTGATCGGTATAACGTTCGTATTTACGGGAATATCCGTCATCGCGCAGGTAATATATTATAAGAGAACGGGTAAAAGAATTTTCCTTATGGCGCCCGCGCACCATCATTTTCAGATGAAGGGCGCAAGCGAAAGCAAAATAGCGTTCGTATATAAAATAATAACGGCGGCGATGGGCGCGCTTTGCGTTCTCGCCGCTCTCGGAGGCAACTGATGTATCTCAAAAAAGACGTGTTTTTGATAGCGGGAATATCCCGCAGCGGAATAGCGGCAACGGAATTTCTTCTCTCAAAGGGGGCGAAATGTTACGTGTTTGACGAACTTATAACGGAAGGCGTAACAGCCTCCATGGCGGCTCTTGCGCAAAAGGGCGCGATACCCGTAAAACCCGAAGACGCCGAAACCGTGATCCCTCTTATAGACGTTCTCGTTTTAAGCCCCGG
>JAGCZN010000072.1 GCA_017959995.1 Clostridia bacterium | reverse complement strand
GCGGCAAGTTTATCAAGGCGCTCGTCCGGCACGGAAACAACGCCCACTTTCGGTTCTATCGTACAGAAGGGGAAATTTGCGGCTTGCGCGCCGGCGTGCGTTATTGCGTTGAACAGGGTGGATTTGCCCACGTTCGGCAGACCTACTACTCCGAGTTTCATATTATCCTCCGTCCGCCCGCGCGGACAAGTTTTATTTTTATGCGCATATATTATATAACAATCTTCAATTAAATACAAACGTATTTACCCGTTTTGGCGTCAATTTGCCGAATTTTAATTGCGCGCGCCGGCTAAAAGGCGGCAAATCCTTGCGGTTTCCGGATAAATGTGCTAAAATATCCTATATATAAAAAGAATTACGGAGATATTATGGATTATAAAAAACATATCGCTTCGAAACTCAACGTGGAGGGAATGACCGCGGATGAGATAGAAAACCTTATCGCCGTACCGCCGAATACGGATCTCGGTGATTACGCGCTGCCGTGTTTCCGTTTTGCCAAAACCATGAGGAAACCTCCCGCGGCCATAGCGGAAGAACTTAAGGCCTCTTTCGATGAGGACGAATACGTAGATGAAGTTACCGTTGCCGGCGGTTACCTTAATTTCCGCGTAAACAGAAAAAAACTCGCGGCGGAAGTTCTTGCCCGCGCTATAGGCGAGGGGGAAAGGTACGGCTCGTCGGACGAGGGCAACGGCAAAACGGTTTGCATAGATTACTCGTCCATAAATATAGCGAAGCCGTTTCATATAGGGCATCTTTCCACAACCGTTTTAGGCGCGGCGCTCTACAGGCTTTATAAATTCCTCGGCTACAACAGCGTGGGCATAAACCACCTTGGCGATTACGGAACGCAGTTCGGCAAACTGATAGTCGCCTATCGCCTGTGGGGAAACAGGGAAACGGTTGAAAAAGGCGGCGTGCGCGAACTTATGCGCCTTTACGTTAAGTATCACGACGAGGCCGAAAAACACCCCGGAATGGACGATGAAGCCCGCGCCGAATTCAAAAAAATAGAAAACGGCGACGCGGAAGCAAACGCGCTTTTCAACTTTTTCAAAGAGCTCACTCTCAAAGACGTGGGCAGAATCTACGAAAAACTGAACGTAACTTTCGATAGTTACGCGGGGGAAAGTTTCTATAACGATAAAATGGCGCCGATAGTGGAAGAACTGCGAAATAAGGGACTTCTTACCGAAAGCGAGGGCGCGGAGATAGTGGATTTGTCCGCCTACGATATGCCGCCGTGCATAATACTCCGTTCAGACGGCGCGTCTCTTTACGCCACGCGCGATCTCGCCGCGGCCACGTACAGAAAAAAAACTTACGATTTTTATAAAAACCTTTACGTCGTTGCGTATCAGCAGAACCTGCATTTCCGCCAGGTGTTCAAAGTGCTTGAACTAATGGGCAAAGACTGGGCGAAGGATTGTGTTCACGTAGCGTACGGCATGGTTTCGCTTGAAGACGGCGCCATGAGTACCCGAAAGGGAAAAGTGGTGTTCCTTGAAGACGTTATAAACATGTGCGTGGAAAAATGCCTTTCCATAATAACCGAGAAAAACCCCGATCTTCCCGATAAGGAAAAGATAGCCGAACAGGTAGGTACGGGCGCGGTCATATTCGGCGCGCTTTCTTCAAACAAAATAAAGGATATGGTTTTCAGTTACGATAAAGTTCTCAATTTCGACGGGGAAACCGGTCCTTACGTTCAGTACACCTGCGCGCGCTGTAACAGCGTGCTTGCAAAGGGCGGAAAAGCCGGCGCTTACACGGTGGAAAACCTTATGCCGCAGGAGTACGATCTCGTTGCCCATATCGGCAAATTCCCGGAACTTTTAAGTTTCGCGCTCGATAAGCTCGAACCGTCGTTCATAACGAGATACGCCATCGATCTTGCCCAGCTTTACAACAAATTCTATTTCGATTGCAAGATACTCGGCGAGGAAGAAAACGTAAGGAATTTCCGCCTCGCCGTTACCGAAGCCACCCTGATAACGCTTTCAAACGCTCTTTCGCTTCTCGGCGTGGCTGTTCCCGAAAAAATGTAAAACCCCTTAAATCTCACAAAAAAGAGGTAAAAACAATGAAGATCTATTTTTACGAAGTAAAGGACTACGAAATTCCGTTCATAAATAAATATGCGGAGGAGTACGGGTACGAGGCGGATTATACCACGGAGCTTCTGTCTTCGGAAAACGCAGCGCTGTCTTTCGGGTACGATGCCGTAAGCACGCTCGGGTTCAGCCGTGGCGACGGTGAAATTATGCGTTTGCTTGCGAAAAACGGGGTTAAATATTTTTCCACCCGCACCGTAGGCTACGAACACGTTGACGTTAACGCCGCCAAAGAAAACGGAATTAAATCCTTCCGCGCCAACTATTCCTCTTCAAACGTGGCGGATTTTACGGTAATGCTTATTCTCATGCTTTTAAGAAAATGCAAGGTAAGCGTGTGCCGCAGCCTCGTGAACAATTTCTCGCTCGACGAGATGATGGGGCGTGACCTTAAAAGTCTTACCGTAGGCGTTATCGGCACGGGCAGGATAGGTTTCAACGTAATAAAGAATCTCAGCGGGTTCGGCTGCCGCATACTGTGCAACGATAAATTTCCTAACGACGCCGTGAAGGCGTACGCCGAATACCGCCCGCTCGACGATTTGTATGCAGAGTGCGATATAATAACCCTTCATACTCCGCTTACGGGCGAAAACCGGCATATTATAGACGCGGCCGCAATAGATAAAATGAAAAAGGGCGTTCTTATTATAAATACGGCGCGCGGCGCGCTTATAGATACGGAAGCGCTGATCCACGGCATTGAAAGCGAAAAGATAGGCGGCGCCGGCATCGACACCGTAGAGGGAGAGGACGGAATTTGCCACGTAGATATAAAAACGCGCATCTCAAACAAGCAGAATTTGTTCTATCTCAAGCAGGTCCCCAACGTAATTTACACGCCGCACATAGGTTTTTTCACCGAAGAAGCCGTGGGGCAGATGGTTGAAAGCGCCTTCAAGGGCGTAGCCCTTGCCGAAAAGGGCGGAGAAAACAAGTTCGAAATAAAATAAAAAATTTTCAAAAACGGCCGAAAAACAGTTGACAACGCGTTTCGTTTCGGCTATGATAGAAACAATTCAAGATAGAGGCGCGGACGTCATCAGTAGCGCGGCAGGTTCAGGCAATTGCCGCCGACGCGAAAGGGTACTCCGCCGAAACTTCTTATCGCAAGCCAAAGCGTAAGAAGTTGGGACGTAACGGAACACGCTACGGACTGTCACAAGAAATTGTGGAGTGCTATCACAATCAAAGTAGGTTTTACCCACTGCGGTTTGGAGCATTCCGAGCCGCGGTTTTTTATTGCTTGAAGTGCCGCGGGAAGGAAATTTTTCGCGGTAACCCCGCAAAGGAGACAAATTATGAAAAAGTTACTCACCGTTTTAGCGATAGTCATCGCTTCACTCACCCTCACGTTCAATCTCGCCTCGTGCGAAGGCAGACAGAAGTTCGACTTCACGAACGTAAACTCCATTGCCGATCTCAACGGAGCCGTAATAGGCGCGCAAACCGGCACTTTCCATCTCGATGCGCTCAGAGATCAGACTACGGGCGTTACCGTAAAGGAATACGGCGATTTCACTCAACTTCTCACCGCGCTCAATTCCGGCGTTATCGACGGATACGTTGCGGAAGAGCCCACCGCTTACGCGGTTATCGCGCAGGATTCCAATCTCACTTATCTCCATCTGGTAAATAATGATACGGGCTTCACCGCCACTCCTTCGGATACCGGTATAGCGGTCGCGTTCGCTACCGGCAGCGAATACGTTGCGAGAGTGAACGATATCCTCGCCGGCATTTCCGATGAAACGCGCGCCGCGCTTATGCAGCAGGCCGTTACCATGAGCGCCGATCCCGATACCGAATTGAACGCGCCCATACTCGTATCCGATAACGAGGTGCTTCCCGAAGCGGCAACGCTCAAAATCGCTATGGAATGCGCGTACGCTCCGTTCAACTGGAGCCAGACTACCGCCGCTAACGGCGCGGTAAAAATAAGCAATACGGGCAATTCGTTCTACGCCAACGGTTACGACGTTCAGATAGCTAAATATATCGCCGCCGAACTCGGCATGAACCTTGAAATATACGCCGAAGAGTGGGAATCCCTCATAACGGGCGTACAGGCGGGAACCTATACCGGTATAATCGCCGGCATGAGCCCCACCGCGGAAAGGGAAGAAGAGGTTGATTTTACCGATTGCTACTACAATTCCAACCTCGTTATAATCTATAAGAAATAATAATCCGAAAAAAGAAAACAGATAATGCAGTTTTTTAACGAAATTATCGGAATAATTTCAAAATACTGGCCGATGCTGCTCAAGGGCTTGGGCTATACGATGCTCATAGCCCTTGTCGGCACTTTGGTGGGTCTTGTCATAGGTCTGTTCACGGGTGTATTAAGAACTATTCCGAAAGCAAAAAACACTTTTCTTCGCATTTTGCAGAAGATAATGAATTTTATCATCGCCGTTTACGTGGAAATTTTCCGCGGCACGCCTATGATGGTGCAGGCCATGGTAATATTCTGGGGCTATGCGTTTATGGCGGGCGGCAACACTTTGCCCGTTATAGGCGCAGGTCTTTTCATAGTTTCCATAAATACGGGCGCTTATATGGCGGAGATAGTAAGGGGCGGCATCATGTCGATAGACAAAGGGCAGTTCGAAGGCGCGCACGCGATAGGCATGAACCATTTTCAAACCATGTTCTACGTAGTGCTTCCGCAGGCGATAAGAAATATTCTTCCGGCCGTCGCAAACGAATTTATCATAAATATAAAGGATACGTCCGTACTCAACGTTATAGGCGTGGCGGAGCTGTATTATAACGCCTATAAGATTCAAACCATGAACTACAAAATTTTCCAGACTTACGTCATAGTATCCGTAATGTATTTCGCCATGACGTTTACCGTTTCCAGATTGCTTCGCCTTTTGGAAAAGGTGATGAACGGCAAAAGCAGTTACGTCGTTCTCGGGTCGCAGTCCGATCCCACGGCGGAAATACGCGTGAAGGAGGCGGAATGATGCCGGATAACGTTTTTGAAATAAAAAACCTTGTAAAAAATTTCGGCAAGAACGAAGTGCTTAAAGGCATTTCCGCCACCGTTAAAAAGGGCGAAGTAATATCGGTGATAGGCGCGTCCGGCAGCGGAAAATCCACTTTTTTAAGGTGTCTTAACCTTTTGGAACAGCCCACTTCGGGCAGTATAGAGTTCGAGGGGCAGGATATTCTCGGCAAGGGTTTCAACGTTGAAGCGTACCGCGCGAAAGTGGGTATGGTTTTTCAGTCGTTTAACCTGTT
>JAGCZN010000071.1 GCA_017959995.1 Clostridia bacterium | reverse complement strand
CACCGTTCATGTTTTTTCTCCTTTTTATCCGTTTTATCTATTATATTATGTTTGCGTTTTATTGACAAGTGTTTTCAATGCGAAAACGAGAAAATAAAAAAACGCCGTAAAACCGACGTTTTTCAAAACGGTTGTCAATTTCTGTTCGAGTGAATGGGCGCGGGTATCCTTCCGCCGCGGGAAATGAATTTTTCCGCCGAAAACCCATTTACTTTCATTACCGGCGCTCCGCCGAGAAGCCCGCCGAAATCCACCCTGTCTCCCACGGTTTTGCCGATAGCGGGGATAATTCTTACTGCGGTGGTCTTGTTGTTCACCACGCCTATGGCGCACTCGTCGGCGATAATCGCCGAAATGACGGACGCGGGCGTATCGCCGGGTACGGCAAGCATATCCAGCCCTACGCTGCAAACGCAGGTCATTGCTTCCAGTTTTTCAATTGAAAGTGCTCCCCGTTCTACCGCCTCTATCATTCCGAGATCTTCGCTGACGGGGATGAACGCCCCGCTCAACCCGCCCACGTGGTTAGACGCCATAACGCCGCCTTTCTTTACGGCGTCGTTGAGAAGCGCGAGCGCGGCGGTGGTTCCGTGACATCCTACGCTGTCAAGGCCCATGGCTTCGAGAACGTAGGCAACGCTATCGCCCACGGTGGGAGTAGGCGCGAGCGACAGATCTATTATACCGAATTTACAGCCGAGGCGTTTTGCCGCCTCGTTCGCGATAAGCATGCCCGCCCTTGTTATTTTGAACGCCGTACGCTTTACGGCTTCCGCAACGGCGGTGAGATCCGCAGAGTACCCGCCCTCAACGTTTCTTACAGCCTGTTCTACTACGCCGGGGCCGGAAACGCCGACGTTTACGGCGCATTCGCCTTCGCCCACGCCGCAGAACGCACCCGCCATAAACGGATTATCTTCAACGGCGTTTGCGAATACCACGAATTTCACGCAGCCTATCGAATCCCTGTCCGCCGTGAGTTTTGCCGTTTCGAGAATTATTTCGCCCGCCGTTTTGACCGCGTCCATATTTATTCCCGCCTTCGTAGAGGCAACGTTTACCGAAGAACACACTTTTTCGGTAACGGAAAGCGCTTCGGGAATTGTTTTTATAAACCTTTCTTCAGCCGCGGTAGCGCCTTTGGGCACGAGTGCGGAATAACCGCCGACGAAGTCTATTCCGTTTTCCTTTGCGGCGGCGTCAAGCGATTTTGCTATGCCCACGAAGTTTCCCGAACTTGCCCCGACGAGCGAAACCGGCGTTACCGATATGCGTTTGTTGACTATGGGAATACCGTATTCCGTGGCGATACCGCCGCATACTTTAACGAGGTTTTCGGAATAGCGCGAAACTTTATCGTACACCTTGCGGGCGCAGATCCCGCCGTCGTCGGAAATGCAATCGGTAAGGCTTATCGCCATAGTTACCGTTCTCACGTCGAGATTTTGGTCGTCCACCATGCGGACGGTTTCGATTATTTCCTTACTGTTTATCATATCTTATCCTCACACGTGGTGCATCTGCTCGAAAATCTCCGCGCGTTGAATGTGAATTGCCAAACCCGATTTTTCGGAAATTTTATCGAGCCCGCTCTTTATATCCGCAAAACTGCCGCAGGCGGAAGAAAGATCTATCATCATTATCATAACGAAGTTGCCCTGCATTATCGTTTGCGAAATATCTTCAACGTTACAGTTCATATCGCTTATGTAACGGGTAAGTTCGGCAAGAATACCCGTTCTGTCCTTTCCGGTGGTGGTGATTATCGCTTTCATTTTTACCTCACGGACCGATTTCGGATTTTTCCGCGGCCCGAATTTGTTTTATCCTGAATATTTTATCATTTTCGCGTTTTACTGTCAACGTTTTCAGGGGCGCGCGGGCACTATCCGCAAAAAGATTGACAGCGTTATAAAATTATGTTATCATATAAAAAAATTATCGGGAAAATCGTTATGCTAAATGAAAAAATGCGGGCGCTGGGCGAAACGCGTTCGGCTATCAGGGAACTTTTCGAATTCGGCAAATTGCTGAAAGCCGAACGGGGCGAGGAAAACGTGTTTGACTTTTCTATCGGAAATCCGAGCGCGCCCGTGCCGGACTGCGTGAACGAATCCATAACGAAACACGTTTCGGACGAAAACGTTCACAACTACACTTCCGCGCAGGGCGATCCGTCCGCGAGGAAAGCCGTGGCGGATTTTCACCGCAAAAGAAGCGGACTTGAAATTACGGCGGACAATATCTATCTTACGTACGGTGCGGCATCGGCTTTATCCGCCGTTTTTCTTGCGATAAACGCGGGTAATTGCGAATATATAACCGTTGCGCCGTATTTTCCCGAATACCGTGTGTTCGTTGAAAGCGCGGGCGGGAAACTGGTTGCGGTGGGCGTAAAAGAAGATTTTTCGCTCGACGTGGACGCCATAGCCGCCGCCGTTACCGCAAAAACCTGTTGCGTTATACTGAATTCTCCCAACAATCCGGCAGGCAACGTTTACCCGAAAAACGATTTGCAGGCGCTTGCCGCGGTGCTTAAAGAAAAAAGCCGTAAATACGGCAGACCTATATATATAGTTTCCGACGAGCCGTACAGGGAAATAACCTACGGCGCGGAAGTTACCGATATTATGACCGTTTACGACGACACGATCGTCTGCTATTCTTTCAGCAAAACGCTTTCGCTTGCGGGTGAACGTATAGGCTACGTTGCGGTTTCGCCGAAAGCCGCTTTCTCCGCCTCTCTTTACGCCGCCGTATGCGGCGCGGGCAGAGCGCTGGGATACGTTTGCGCGCCGAGCATCTTTCAGCGCGTAGTTGCGGATTGTATGGGAAAAACCGCCGATATCACGATTTATCTCAAAAACCGAGACCTTATTTACGATATAATAACGCGTTGCGGCTTTGAATGCGTAAAGCCCGAAGGCGCTTTCTATCTGTTCGTAAAATGCCCGACCGGTTGCCCGGATTTCTTTGATATATGCAAAGAGGAAGGCATTCTGGCGGTTCCTTCGGAATCGTTCGGGGTGAACGGGTATTTCAGGCTGTCTTATTGCGTGCCGACGGAAGTTATAGAACGTTCCGCTCCGCATTTCGAGGTCGTTGCAAAAAAATGCGGATTGAAATAAACGGGTAACGGATTTTATTATAAAGCGTCGGCTTCCGAAAACGTAAGCCGACGCTTTGATTTTTACCTTATTTACTTTGTTTTCGGTTTGTTTTCAAGCCCGAGACGACCTATTTCCGCGTAAAGGCGCAGCCTCGTTTTAAGATCGGGGTTCTTCTCTTTTGATTTTTCCGTGTTTATGCCGTCGGAAATATCGTACGACGCCGACTTTTCGTGCCCTATTACCGCGCGGCTGTTAAGCGCCAGTTCTTCAGGCAGACTGCCGTAACTTATCAGACGGTGCCGCGGAGAATTCACGTCGGACGCGGGCAAAGTGAACATTCCGTTTTCGGCGGCGAGAACCGTAAGACGCGCGGCGGTATCCCCGTCGACGGTAAACGGCGAATATTCGACAGCGTCGAAACCGGTATCGGCAAGATCTTTCATAAGTTCTTCCATATAACCGCTTTCAAGTTCTATAACAGTTTCCTCGCCCTCGTATATCCTTTTGGTAGAACCTACGTACGCGTAGGTTGCCAGCGCGCCGTGGCGGTGGGCGAACTCAACCAGACTTTTCGCCGCGGGAAGATTTTCGTCCGGAACGTAAAAAAACCGTATTTCGTGTTTAAGACAATTTACTAAATCGTAAGCGTAATACGGATTTTTTGCATCGGAAAGCGCAACGGTAAATTCTTCTTCCACCTGAATTTTAAGGGTGTTTTTAATAAAATCGAGAATGGCTTCGGCAGTGGAAAATTTCTCTTTAAGTTTTTGCGCAAAGGCGAAAAGAATGTGCCGTTCGGTTATCGTTCCTCCGCGGGAGTAGCGCGAAAGCGGCTTCACGTCCTTTGCAAAACTGATCGAAATGCCGTATTTTTTTAATCTGGAATTAAACTTTTCCACCATTTTTTCATCGCGCGCGACGCGTGCGGCACGCGTTAAAGCAAGCTCTTTATTCATAGCCGTAATTTCGCCCGCGGGAATTCCCCGTATGCAAACGAAGCCTACGTCCTTTTCGTAAAAACTGTTGAGCCACCTTCCTTCGTTTTCGTAAAACCTTGCGCGGAGCTGAAGCCCCACCGTGCTTTCCATTCCGAGGAGTTTGCACGCGGATACGAATTCAAAAGCGCCGGAAAGCGTATCGTGATCGGTAACGCCCGCAAATTCAAGGCCGCTTTTATACGCAGTATACGCCGCCTGCGACGGCGAATACGGGGAAAACGAGAAAAACGTATGCAAAGATAAATTGCCCTTCCCTTCTACCGTTTCCGGAATAAGGGAAACGTCTTTCGCTTCCGCCTTTTTAAGAAGTTTTATTCCCTTAAGCCTCTTTTTCGCTCTCTTTTCAGAGAGCATTTTCATAATGTGTTCTCTTTCCATTATTTTACTTCATCCCGCAGTCAGTTATTCTTTTATCGCCGACGGATTGCCTTACGTATATCATTTACCCACGCAGAAGCGCGAGAAAATATCCTCTATCACCTTTTCGGACGCCGTTTCCCCGGTTATCTCGCCAAGCGTTTCCCACGCGGCGGAAATATCCACGGCGGCGGCGTCAAGCGGCATGGTATTTATCGTTTCGGCGGCGGCGCCAAGCGCCTCGGAAGCCGCCTTTAACGCGTAAAAGTGGCGTTCTTCCGAAATTATACCGCCGGAGAGATCAATTTTTCCCTCGAACATTTTTTTAAGCATCAAATCGGTAAGAACAGACAGATTTTTACCCGTTTTTGCGGAAATTTCCACGTCGCACGGACGGCTTGAAAAATCGGGGTGATCGGACTTGTTGTTTACTATTATTCTTTCCCTGCCCTCTGAAAGGGCGATTATTTCGTCGTCCTCTTCGCCGAGGGGGGCGGAACCGTCCAGCACGACGATAGCCATATCGCAACCGTCTAAAATTTTCCTCGAGCGGTTGATACCTTCCGCCTCTACTCCGTCGGAAGAAGCGCGGATACCCGCCGTATCAGACATTTCGAAGCGTACCCCGCCGAGTACTAAAGTTGCCTCAACGGCATCCCTCGTGGTGCCGGCCACGGGCGAAACGATAGCTTTATCGCAGGAAATAAGCGCGTTGAGAAGGGAGCTTTTACCCGTGTTGGGCTTGCCCGCTATTGCCACTTTAACGCCGTTTTTTATCTTCATACCGGTACGGAAGGTGGAAGCGAGTTCGTCCACGCGTTTCTTTACGGATACGACGGAAGCATAAACGTCGGCGGCATCGGCCTCTTCCACTCCTTCTTCGGGAAAGTCGATCCCCGCCTCTATAAGCGATAAAGATTCTTTCAATTTATCCTGCAAGTTCCGTATTTCGCGCGTTAAACGCTCTTTATACAGATAATAACCCGCTTTTACTTCGCCTTCGCTCTCGCTGTTTATCATATCGATAAGCCCCTCGCACGAAGACAGCGAAAGTTTTCCGTTCAAAAACGCCCTTTTGGTAAATTCGCCGCGCCCCGCGGGTTTACAGCCGAGTTCAAACGTGCGCGCGAGAACGCCCCTCGTTATAGCGACGCCGCCGTGACAGTGAAATTCCACCATCTCCTCGCCCGTATAACTTTTCGGCGCCCTGAAATAAACGCACATTCCGAAATCGGTAAAATCGCCGCAGTCTATCTCGCCGGCGTACATACGGTAAGGCTCGAAATCGCGCACGCTGACGCTACATGCCGGACGGAACATCTTTTCCGCTACGGATAGCGGCGTATCGCCGCTTATTCTTATAATGGCAACCCCGCCCACGCCTATCGGAGTGGATATTGCGGACACGTTTTCAAGCAGCATCGGTTATCTCCTTTTTGGCAAAAGCCGCCTTTATCGCGAAAACTTTGGCAATAGTTTTAAGCGCTATCGGGAAAAATACGGCTATTACCGCTATCTCCGCTATAGGATACGCCCACCAAACGGCGTTAACGCCGTAAAGTACGCACAGTACGAGCGCCGCCGGTATGAGAACGCCCACCTGACGGAGAACCGCCATAAGCATGGAACTTACGCCCCTGCCTATCGACTGGAACATGGTTATGGTAATTACGCTGAGCGCCGCCGGTAGGAAACTTACGCTTATTATTCTGAAAGCGGAAACCGCCTGCGCGTGCATTTCTGCGTTGGCGCTTATGCTTCCGAACGCCGACAGTATGTATCCGGAAACCGTTTGGAATAACACGAACCCCACCGCCATTATGATCAAGGCAACCGTAAGCGCTATTCTGAACGTTTTATCAAACCTGTCCTTTTTGTTTGCGCCGTAATTATAGGCGAGTATGGGCAAAATTCCCTGATTAAGCCCGAAACACGGCATAAATACGAACGACTGCACTTTGAAATAAACGCCGAGAATGGTTATTCCGTATTTCGACTTAAAGAAACTGAGTATTCCGTTCATAGTCATTATGGTAAACGAGCCTATGGCGTTGAGAATGATAGTGGGCAAACCTATTTTGTATATGCTGGCTATCGTTCTGCCCTTCATGCGCACGTATTTTGGCAGAATGGACACTTCGGATTTCTTTACCGCGTAGACGATCACGGTAAATATCATTGCGAAAATCTGGCCCGTTACCGTTGCGACCGCCGCGCCCGTAACGCCCAATCCGAAAACGAATATGAACACGGGATCGAGTATTATGTTGGTTATCGCGCCTATAAGTTGGGAGATCATGGGAATGGTCATACGGCTCATGGCCTGATTTACCTTGTTCACGAATACTTCCACGTACAGGCCGAAAGAAAATATCAGGCATACCGACAAGTACGATACGACCATATCCACCGTTTGCCCGTCGGAAGTGAACAACCTTGCAACGGGACGGACGGCCGTGGCGCCCAGTATCATAAAAACTACGCAGTGCGCCAGCGATACCACCATTCCGGTGGAAGCCACTTTCGAGGCGGAGTATCCGTCTCCTTCGCCAAGATGGCGGGCAATAAGCGAATTTGCGCCTACCGCTATGCCGAGCGCGAACGCCATGTTGAGAAGTTGAAACGGAAAGGCTATAGACACCGCGTCAAGCGCGCGTTCGGCTTCAACTCCGCCTATCGCGGATACGAACATACTGTCCACCACGTTGTAAAGCGCCTGAACGAGCATGGATATCATAGCCGGAACCGACATTACGAATATAAGTTTTCCTACGGGCATTACGCCCATTTTTTCCGATTTGGCTTTTCCCGAAGATTTTCCGTAGGTTTCGGGAATTGTGTTTTTCTGTACGTTCATTTGTTTGTTCATATATCGTTATACGGGTTTTACCGAACGGCAAAACGTTTTTTTACGCGATAAAAGCTTCCTTTCAGTTTTTATCTCCGAATTCTCCGAAAGGACTTTCCGGCTGTTCGCCCTTCTTCTCTCCCTTTTCGGAAAGATCGTAAGGGTCTTTATACTTTCCGTCTCCGTACGCGTACGGATTGCCGCCGCCGTACATAGAATGCATTTTCATCTTCATATATTCGCGGTATTCCCCGCTGGTATTTTTTCTTACGACGAATACGAGTACCGGTTTCAGAACGGGAATGAAGAAAGAAAGTATCGCGAAGATCCACGCGCTTCGCGGAGAGTAGTTAAGAAACAAAAGATATATCAGAATCACGCCTGCAAGCGAATATATTCCGCTCACAGCGGCTGAAATGTCGCCTAAAAGCAAACCCGTATAATACCGGGTGCCTAAACTGCGGGAAATTCCCGCGCCCTGCTCGTTTACCAAAATGCTTTCATAAATATATT
>JAGCZN010000070.1 GCA_017959995.1 Clostridia bacterium | reverse complement strand
TTTTCGGTAAACGCGGAAAGAAGTTTACCGCGCGGCGTTACGCCGCGCTTTTTTATTTACTTATAACGGTTTTACGGGCATCGGTACGCTTAACCCGTAACGCGTTGAATGTTGTAAAGAACGTACGGCGATAAAAAAAAGGACTTGGAAACGTCCAAATCCTTTTAACGAACGCACCTGTATTATTTGGTTATCGTGATCTTTTTCAAAGCGCGGGGAGCATCGGGATTATTCCCTATGGCAACGCTTATCTTGCACGCGAGCATCTGCGCGAACAGAGCGAAGGAGAATATGGAGAACCTGTCGCCGCCGTCGGCCGGAATATACGCTACGTCCGTCTTTTCGGCGTACTTTTCCGAAATATACTTATCGTCCGTTATAACGAGGACGGGCGCGCCGAGGGAAAGCATTTTATCAATACACTTTTCCTGATCTTCACGCATAAGTTTTTCGCTTGAAGCGGCGTCGGTATTGTGCGCGCAATAGACGAGAACGGGCGTTTTATCGTTTACCATAGCCATGGGCCCGTGATAAAAATCGCTGCAGGCATAGCCTTTCATCTGAATATAACAGGTTTCCTGAAGTTTAAGCGTCTGTTCGTTGGCGATAGCGTAAGTTATACCTCTTGAAAGAACGAACCCGCTGAACGTATTTTTATATTTAGCGGAGTACTTATCGGTAAGCTCGCTTATCGTAGGGAACAGCGCGTTTATGCAGTTATAATATCCGTGAAGTTTTTCCGTTTCGTTTTTATCGCCCGCTATTTCGTTTGCAAGCCACAGCGAAAGATACAGCTGGGCGCTGAAAGTTTTAGTTGCCGCAACGCTCTTTTCCGGACCGCAGTTGCAGTAAAGATGATACTTTGCCTCTTTTGCCATGGGGCTGGTTTCGTCGTTGGTTATGGCTATGGTAACGGCGCCTTCTCTATTCGCTTTTTCAAGCACGGCGAGCGCGTCGGCAGCTTTTCCGCTCTGCGAACACCCCACTACAACGCTGTGTTTGTAATTGAGTTTTCCGTTGAATACGGTAACGATGCTCGGCGCGGCATAACTTGCCGTATACCCGGTTTTTTCTTCAAGAACGTATTTGAAATACATAAGGGCATGATCGCTCGTTCCCCTGCCCGCAAGCACGAAATTGGTTGCGCCCGATGCCTTTATCGCCTTTACGGCGGATGCCATAACGGCTTCGTTCGCGGCCGCTATTTCGTTGAAGATTCTTCCCGTTTCGCTTATTTCTTTCCACATAAGAGTGGTTTTGTAATCCATAATAAGTTCCTCCTCTTTATTACTACCGTAATTTTAGTATATATTTACAGATTTGGCAACCTTTGATTTTACACATTGACGTTTTGTGCAAATAACTTCTTTTTTTATACAAACGGTAAATAAAAAGGCGGCAGATCGTGCCGCCGAAAAATTTTAAGTTGTATCCGGCAAGAAAATTATCGGATTTATGGTTTTACCGTCCGGCGGAACAAAGTAATATCTTATATAATCCTCGGGCTTTTTACCGGCGGGTATAGTTCCTTTATAATAAACGGTAAACGTTATCTCGTTGCCGGAGTCCTCACGGTGAACCCTTATGCTCTCTATAGCCCCCGAATAGTTACTTTTTATTCCGAACGCCGCCGTAGGATTATTGTTTCCTATTCCCTCTAAAAGAGAAGTTTGGGCTGACGATACGAAATCCACTCCGTACAGATAATCAAGCACAACGCGATCCGTATCTCCGCTGTTTGCGGAAATATCGAGATACAGAAGATATGCGCCGATACCGCCGTCTACCGAGCCGAGGGCGTATTCGCCGATATCCGCCGGTATTTCAAAATAATAAATTCTGTTGTCCGTCAGATAATTGTTTTTTATCCACGCCGTTCTGAACAGCAGGTTGTAACCGTTTGCCGAAACGGCCGAGGCGGTTGCCGTTTCGCCATCGGAATACGAATACGATCCGTCGGTATATTTGTATATAAACAGACCGTCTTCATTTTCCATATCTCCGTAAATTTCGGAAATCTCTTTTATCTCGCGTATTTTTTCGTTTGAATCGCGGAATATCCGGTGCAGAGAAAAGAAGCTGTTGTTACCGGGAAAATACGTGCCCGCAAAGAAATTGATATATCCCCTGTATTTCAGATTAAAATCGATAGATGCCGCGGGCAATTCGTAATTTTCGTGATAATCGCCGTTTACCTGAACTTTCGGCGCGGTGATCAGGCTGTTTTGGCTTATAAGCGCATTCATAAAATGCAAGCCGTAAACGTTGCTTTGGTTTTTTAACGTATTGGTTAACCCCTCAAGCGAATCCTCGTATTTAACGAAATCCGCCTTTTCCTGCGCGATAGTGCGTTCGCCGTAGTCGTTTATCGTATACGACGCGTTTTCGTTCAACGTTCCGTTGGAATACGAACCGGAAATATTACCGGTTATGGAATAATACGAAACGCGTATATCACCCGCCGCATAAGGATAGCCGACCGAAGAAGTAAGATCGTACGATCCACCTACGATATAACCGGTATTCGCCTCTTTCGCAATAGTCTGATCGTTTTTTTCAACGTTTAGCGGAAAATACGTATATCTTCCGTCGCTCCTCGTATAATCCACGTATTCGTCAAACGTTTCGGACGCGTAATATTTCGTAGCCTCCGGAGCAACCGTAACGCCCGTATATTGCGTAACGCCTAATACGGGATAAACTACGGACGGAGTGAACAGCAACGGATTTTCGTAATGATTCTCCGTTTGCAGTACCGTAGCCTGATTTTCAGAGGTAGTGTACGTCCAACCGTTATTGTATCTGACGTAATACGTACGCCAACCGCTTGAAATCCTCAATCGGCCGTTTGAATCGAAAGTATACGCGGTGCCGCCGTTTCGTACCTGCAAGGGATTACTGCCGCTATAATACGTAAGATAATAAGTTGTGTTTACGGTCGAATATATTCCGTTGTTGGAAACGAACCACCTGGTTGCGGATTCCTTGTCGGTCGCGTTAGTTACGCTGTAACCGGTTCCGTGGCTTAAATAATTGCCGTTGCCGTCGGTAATATAAAAATACTCCGACGCGTCGTGAAGCGTCCACCCGCCGTTTTTATACGCTAACTGATAATTACCGTTCGTTATAATCCCTTCCGAAATCGTCCATTCCGTACGGAGCGACGATTGATCCGTAAGCGACAACACTCCGCCGTTATTCCGAAGATAATACGTTACTCCCCCGACTACGGTGCTTACGTAATATCCCGTTTGCGCGACGGACAAGATCCATTCGGAAGCGGAAGATTCGACGGTAACGTCGTTCAAAAAAGAGGTGCCGTTCACGGTAGTGAGATAGCAGCCGCTTGCGTCTTTGATATATAACGGAGTTTGAACGAGCGTCCAGTTTCCGTTATGGCATCTGAGGGCGTATCCGTCCGCGGATATTCCCCCGGAACCGACGGACCACTTCGTAACGGGAGACGCGCTTATCGTTATGCCGTTGCCGCTTCTGTTAAGGTAATAGACGTCGTCGTTTATAACGGTATGGATAAACCCGTCGGAAACGAGCCATTCCGCGGCGGCGGCAGACGCAACCGGAACCGTTGACGAAATATCCGAAAGGTTGCCGAGATAATAGGTTCCGTCGGTTATTTTCATTATAAGGTTATTATCGGTAACTCCCCAACCGCCGTAGGCGCCGTTTATATGCACGACGTATTCGTTTTCCGAATAAATACCGTTACCCGCGTAATTCCAGTTTTTTTCCGCAAGAGTAACAACTAGTTTGCCGTTCTCCGTTCCGAGATAACGTTTTATCGCGGAAGTTGCCTGATATTCTACTTCTTCATAATAAATTTTACCGTCGGAATAAAGCCAGACGGTTCCCCCCTCGGCGGAATCGATCACGGAAGTGCCCGCAGCGGTTAAAAAATACGTTCCGGTATTATCCGAAATAACGTAACCGGTCGTATCCTCGTAATAGTATCTCGTATCGGCGATCCTGACGCCGCCGTTCAGATAGAAATACTGCCCGCTCATTGCGTTTGCTCCGCGCAGAGCAAATAAAAACGATCCCCCCGTAGAGTCGTAATCTTTATATTTGTAGTTTGCGGTATCAACGCGGTCTTCCACGGGATCGCCTACCTGATTTCCGTACTCGTCGTAAAAAAAGTTTCTGTAAACGCGGTACGTATAATTTATTCTGTTAGTGGTAGCGTTTCCGGTGACGTACGCAGTACTCAAACGGTCGTGCGCCGATTTCATATCTACCGATCCGCCCCAGTTATCCCCTTCCGGCCCGAGAGAGTTCACGTAAGCTTCGTACGCGCCCCGGCTGTAACCCACAAGCGAATACGCGGAAATTTTATCCGTAATATCTTCGGCAAGAGCGGCAAGCCCCGTTTTAGCAACGGAAACAGTACAGTTATATATTCCCACACAGTTCATAACCGTATCCACGTCGCCGTTTACGTAACCTGCCGCTATACCTATCAACGTTTTGTCGTCCAGCGGTTTTTTCGTTATAAGGTTCGCGCCGTCAAGCAAAAAATTCCCTATACTGTTTACGGCGGAATTATACGAATAAACGTTTCCGCCCGCGGTAACGGTGCCCGCTGCCTCGTTATAGGAACCCACCACACCGAAAAATCCAACTATCTGCACTTCGCTATCGGCATCGCCTTGCGGAACGTCGTTATACTCTTCGTCTTCATTCGTAACGGTAAGATTGCTTACGATGTGGCCTCGCCCGTCGAAATTGCCCAAAAACGGACTGCTTATCGTTCCGATGGGCGGAAGCGTATACGAGCTCATATCAAGATCCGCCGAAAGATAAAAATAATACTGCTTTATTTCGTCGGATCCGTTTTGGGGCTTGTTGAAATATCCCATACTCTGAAGCCACGCCAGATAGTAAAGCTGTACGGGGCGGCGAATTTCAAACGGTGATATCTCGCTTCCGTTTCCGCTTTCGAAATAATTTCGGTGCGCCGTTCCGGTAACGCTCGTTCTGATTACGGTAGCATCGTAAAACCACGCGTACGCAGACGTGTATATATAAGAAAAAGCAAGAGCAACCGAACATATCAAAGCAATGATTTTACCATATAAACGCTTTCTTTCGTTCATCGGTTACCCCCTTCGTTTTTTTTTGGTTTTGCGGAAACGCTCAAAAGATCGTTTTCGGCGGATACTTCAACTTCGTCGATGCTTATATCCCCGTAAATATTATTGTCAACAAACTCTTCTATAAGATTTTTATCGTAATCGAAATATAGATATAAATTCAGAACGTTTCCGTTAAAATCAGACGCCGTGTACTCGATTTCAAACGTAAGTTCGTCGTGTTTTTCCGTATGCGTGGTTATATCGGTATAAAACGAGCGGACGGCGTCGTTTGTTCCCGCGTTTTTGAAAACGCTCACGTTTACGGGCTCGCTTAGCGATGCTCCGTTCGCTATCCGCGCTACGCTTTCGAAAAGACTGGGTATATTTTCACTGTAAATCGACTTTCCTTTGACACACGTAAATTTTACCACGCTGGTGAAATAGTTCGGAACGTTATACGGCTCTTCCTTATAAACGTCGCGCGTAAGCGTAACGTTGATCGTTCCCTCGCTTTTAAGATCGCTGCCGCTTAAAGCGATCTGAACCACTACGGGGGTACAGCCGTTTCTCTGTACGAACACTCTGTCGTACGGGTTCATTTTAAGATTTTCAAG
>JAGCZN010000069.1 GCA_017959995.1 Clostridia bacterium | reverse complement strand
GCGGCGCGGTCGTATCCGTCTATATAGCGGTACGATCCGTCCTTAAGCGTAAACCTTACTACGGGCGTGCCGTAGTTTGCCATTATGCCCTCGTCGTTCACGCTCGCGATCGATACGGGATCCATATTCACAACGCAGTCGAAAGTGTACACCGCGTTGCCGCCCTCGATCTTTTTGGTAAAGGAATTTTCAACGCTGTCCGTACTGTCGCCGTTCGTATTGAAAAATTCTATTTCGTCTATATCGTCGTCGTCGGCTGCGGGCAAAACGAAAGTATACCGGGCAACGCTGTTCTCCACCTTGCCTCCGCCAAGCGCGCCGCCGTTATAGCCGAGGAACATTCCCCAGTATGAATAATTGCTCGCGCTCGTAAACCCCTGCGATAAAGTGACCGTGCCTTCGAAAACGCAATCTTTTACCACTAGGGGATTTTTTCCGTTACAACTTGCGATCCCCGCGATACCCTGATTTGCCGTAGAAGAAATATCCGCCGTAACCTTTACGTTTTCTATCGTTCCCACCGCGCTGGTCGAAACGCCCGCAACTCTGCCGGTGCCGGTTATCGTGCCCGCCACCGTAAAATTCTTTACGGTCGCCTTTACGGGGGAATTTTCGCTTCCTCCGCCTAACGCGCGGAACGCCGCTGGCGCGCCGTTTACGGTTATCGTATGCCCCTGTCCGTCAAACGTTCCCGAAAACGCCGGCCCGTATTCGCCCGCGCCCAAAACTATATCGTTTTCGAGAACGTAATTGCCGTTCCCGTTCATAGTAATAAATTCCTGCGCCGTATATACGCTTACGGGCGCGTCTTCCTCTGCGAAAGAAACCGCCGTCGCAACCGTTCCGCAAACGCAAAAAACCGTTGATAATAAAGCAATTATTATTTTTTTCATAAAAACACCTCTCTGTCGGCCGCGTCTTTACTCACGCTTAAACGCAAGTTCCGACAAAATATTGCAAGTATTATAATTATATATAATATTTATATACGTGTCAAATATATGCGTACCAAAAGGATAAAAAAGTGTAATATCGGCGAAAACAGGGTGAAAAATAAGAAAAAAAACGGCGAAAAACCCGCCGTAAAAAAATTACTCGAAAAACAACTCCGCAATATCCCCGCAAGAAGCGCCCGAAACGTACCGTTCCACTTCAAAAAGAGCCTTTTCTATCGCCTCTTTTTTATATAAAACGCCGTTTAACGCGTGATTCAGGCCACTTACGTCTTTTACCGAAAAGAAATCCCCGTACACGCGCACGTCCGAAAGTTTTCCGTTTTCAACGTTGAAATTCACTTTCACAAGCCCGTAGGGAAACTTTTTTTCGGCAAACATTTTAGCCGAAGGCGAAAACCCCACGTTCCACCCGAACGTAGAATATTTTTCTTTCACAAGGGTATTTATCGCGTTTATATCGCCTTCCGTAAACGAATACGGTTCGGCGGTTTTTGAAAAGTGATCCGCAAGCCCCCCGAAAAACTCTTCCGTCGTCATAGGCGCGGGCAGGTGTTCCGAAATGTTCGTTATTCTCGCCCTCACCGATTTTATGCCTTTGGATTCTACCTTTAGTTTATGCGGTTTCAACGCAAGCGAAAGCGCGGCCGCATCCGTATCGAAAAGCAGCGTTCCGTGGTGCATTATGCGGTTTTTGTAAACGCATTGCGCGTTACCTGAAATTTTCTTTCCGTCTATTACTATGTCGTTCCTGCCCGAAAACTCTGCGCTCACCCCTATCGTTTTGAGGTAACCGATTATGTTTTCGGTAAAATACCTGTAGTTATCGCGCTCTCCGTTATACTCTGCTATTATAGTATAGCACACGTTGTTCAAATCGTGATAAACCGCGCCGCCGCCCGTCTGCCGCCGCACAACTTTTATGCCATTTTCCGAAGTATAGTCAAGATTTACTTCCTCCGCGGTGTTCTGATTTATCCCCACTATCACCGCCGGCGAATTTATCCATAAATACACGAAATATGCGTCGGTATGCCTTAAAAGATATTCTTCGCTCGCCAGATTAAAGTACGGGTCGTTTGATACGCCGCGTATAAAATACGTTTTATTTTTATCCATAAAAATGCGTTTCCTTTGCGATACAGGCGGTTTTATGAAAAAGGGGCGAAATTTCGTCCGCCCCTTTTCAAGCAGTAATTTTCCGTCATACTCCCTTCTTCGCGCAGCGCATTATCTCCGCGTCGGAAGTGTTGATCGAAGAAACGTGCCCGTTAAGTTTCATTATCTTATCGTTGATATTGTCAAGTATCCAGCTCTCCTGCGGGAAGAATTCCGCGTCGAACTCGTACGGCGGCGTGATCCAGTTTTTCGCGCCGACCACAACCACGGGCGCGTCGAGATAATCGAAGCACAGTTCCGAAATTTTCGTGGCCATATCGTTGAGGATCGAACCTCTCGCGCAGGCGTCGGAAGCAAGCAGTATCTTACCGGTTTTCTTAACGGATTCCACAACTTTTTCGTAATTGAACGGCACTATCGAGCGCGCGTCTATAACCTCGGCTTCAACGCCGTACTTTTCCGAAAGCGTCTTTGCGGCGTCAAGCGCGCGGTAAAGGGTTGCGCCTATCGTAAGTATGGTTAGATCGCTGCCCACTCTCTTAACGTCGGGCTCGCCGATGGGAATTTCGTAATATCCTTCGGGAACGCCGCCTTCGTGGAACTCTTCGCCCTTATCGTAAATTCTCTGGCTTTCAAAGAACACCACGGGATCGGTGCCGTTAAGCGCCGAGTTCATAAGGCCCTTCGCGTCGTACGGCGTAACGGGGAACACCACTTTAAGCCCGGGTATATGCGCGGGAAGCGCCACCCAGTCCTTCGAGTGCTGCGCGCCGTATTTCGAACCCACGGAAACGCGTAGCGTAACGGGCATTTTGAGAATCCCGCTGGACATAGCCTGCCACTTCGCAAGTTGGTTGAAAATTTCGTCGCCCGCGCGGCCCATAAAGTCGGCGTACATAAGTTCAACTATAACTCTGCCCCCGCAAAGGCCGTAGCCCACCGCGGAAGAAACGATAGCCGCCTCGGAAATAGGCGAATTGAACAGTCTGTGATAGGGCAGGGCTTCGGTAAGTCCTCTGTAAACGGCAAACGCGCCGCCCCAATCGCGAACGTCCTCGCCGTAAGAAACGAGCGTCGCGTCCTTATAATATCTGTCTATAATAGCCTCGAACAAACCGTCGCGGATGTTATAAGCCTTGATCTTCGAAACGGGTTTGCCGTCCTTATCGAACGCGAAACGGCTCTTGCCCGCTATCTGCTGAACTCTCGGATTTTCTTCCATAGGCATCTTTACGTCGGGCTTTCTTTCGGGGTCGAAAGATTCGACCTTGCCGTTGGAAAACATCAGATTTTCCACGTAATAGGGGTCTTTTTTGAAATCGTGATAGGGCGAAAGTTCGGGGTCGGCCGCCATCTTGCATATCTTGAACATTCTTTCCTTGATGCCGTCGAGAATCTTGTCGAACTCGGCGTCTTTTTCAACTTTGGCGTCAACGAGGTTCTTTCTGTACGTGATCAGCGGATCCACCTGCTGCCAGGCTTCAACTTCTTCTTTAGTTCTGTAAGACATACTGTCCGAAGGCGAGTGTCCGCCGAAGCGGTAAGTTACCACGTCCAAAAGCACGGGGCCCTCTCCCTTTACCAGTATCTCTTTCTTTCTCTTCATCGCGTCGATAACGGCAAGGGGATTAAAGCCGTCCACTCTCTCCGCGTGCAGTTGCGAGGGTGAAACGCCCGCGCCGAGACGAGCAAGGAAATCGTAAGCCATAGTTTCGCCGCGCGTCTGTCCGCCCATGCCGTAGCCGTTGTTGAAGAAGTTGAAAAGTATTGGCAAGCCGCCCTTCTTTTCCCACAGTTGGTTGAGTTGATCCATAGCGGCAAAGTTCATCGATTCGTAAACCACGCCGCATCCCACTGCGCCGTCGCCCACGTTCGAGATAACTATGCCGGGCTTATCGTTGCATTTTTTATAGAGCGCGGCGCCCATAGCGATAGGCGCGCTGCCCCCTACCAGCGCGTTGTTCGGGTAAATTCCGAACGGCAGGAAGAACACGTGCATAGAGCCGCCCATACCGCGGTGGAACCCCGTTCTCCTCGCGAATATTTCCGCAAGCGCCCCGTAAAGCAGAAAATCGGTGGCAAGGTCTTTAACGTTTCCCGTCTTGTTGCCGGTCTCTACCGCGCGCAGAACTTCGCCCCCCTCGAACTCTTCCATTATCTTCATAAGTTCGTCGTCGGAAAGTTTATGAACGGAAGAAAGGCCGCGCGCAAGCACTTCGCTGTGGCTGCGGTGAGAGCCGAACGTTATATCGTTTTTATCCAGGATGAAAGCCTGACCTACGGCCGCGGCTTCCTGCCCCATCGAAAGATGCGCCGGGCCGGGATAGCTGTGCTTGAATCCGTTGTATTCGCCCTGTACTTTGATGGAGTATATCATGCTTTCGAATTCGCGAAGGGTGGCGATATCACGGAACATGGTAACCAGTTCGTCTTTCTTGAAATTTTTCTTCTCCTCCGCAACCGTTTTATTATACTGGTTTACGGGGATGTCCTCAAAATGTATCGAGCCGCTTTTTCTTATAAAATTCGGATCGATGAATTGACTCTTAGGCATTTTATTTTCTCCTTAATTTTTATCTGTTTTATAAATAAGTCGCGCAAAACGCGCATTATCAAAGTTTTTTATTCACTCCATATCGTTTCGCGGATTATCTCGCAAACGGTCGGGTGCGGGAATACAAGTTTCTTTATCACCTCTATATCCGTCTCTAAATCCACAAGCGCGGAAACGGCAACGATATATTCGCTCGCGTACGAGCCGACGATATGCGCGCCGATAAGAGTGTTGGTTTTGGTGTTGATAACGAGTTTGCATATACCCGAAAGATCGGTGTTTTCCGCAACGTATCTGCCCGAGTACATAAGCGACAGTTTAAGCGTTTTCACCGCAAGGCCTTTAGCCTTTGCGCTCTCTTCCGTTTCGCCCACCGAGCCTATTTCGGGCGTGGTGTAAACCACGGAAGGAATAACGTTGTAACGCATACGGTCGTATTTTCCGCAAATATTGTTCACGGCTACTTCGGCCTCTCTGTAAGCGGTGTGCGCGAGCATTATTTTACCGTTCACGTCGCCCACGGCGTAAACGTTGGCAACGTTGGTCTGCATTCTGTCGTCGGTAACAACGGCGCCGCGGTCGAGATTGACTCCTATATTTTCAAGGCCGAATCCCTGCGTGACAGCTCTCCTCCCTATGGAAACCAGAACCTTGTCCGCTTTAACCTTTTCGGTCTTGCCGTCCTTCTCGTAAACCACTCCGTCGGGCTCCACCGCGGTCACCTTCGCGCCCAGGCGGAAGTCAACGCCCTTCTTTTCAAGGCTCTTTTGAAGTATGCCGGAAATTTCCGCGTCGGTGGGGCCGGCTATCTTGTTCATCATCTCCACGACAACCACCTTGCTCCCTACGGAAGAAAAGTAAGAAGCCATTTCCAACCCTATAACGCCGCCGCCTATTATAGCGAGCGTATCGGGTATTACTTTAAGGTCGAGTATCTCTTTATTCGTCATAACGTAGCCGGTGGCTATGTTCTCTTTAAGTCCTGGGATCGGCGGAACTACGGGCATAGAGCCGGTGGCGATGATAAGTCTTTCGGCAAGGTACTGTTCGCCCTTCGCCTCTACTATATATCCGCCCTCTCCCTTGCCTATGATTTTGGCTTCCGCCTCCACCATGGTAACTTTGGCTTTTTTCAGTTGGCCTTTAACGCCTGATACCAGCGTTTTCACAACGCCGTTCTTTCTCTCCACCACGAACGCCTGATCCACGCCCTTTCCCACCTTTACGTCAACGCCGTAATCGGCGGAATGTTTCGCGTAATCCAGCACTTTTGCCGAATAGAGGAACGTTTTGGAAGGAACGCAGCCCTCGTTTAAGCAAACGCCGCCGAAATGTTCCTTTTCAATAACCATCGTTTTCAACCCCGCGTGACCCGCGCGTTCCGCGGCAAGGTATCCTCCGGGACCGCCGCCTATCACGATAACGTCAAATTTATCCATATCAATCACCTCAATTAAAAATCACGTTGTAGCTGAAATTTTCAAGATACTCTTTGAGTTCTTTAAGGAATTTCGATGCGGGCGAACCGTCCAGCGCCCTGTGGTCGTAAGTCAACGAAAGCGTCATCGCCTGGTAGGGAACTATATCTCCGTTCGCGCCGAGTTTAATCTTCGTTTCAAGCGCGCACACGCCGAGTATGCCCGTCTGCGGCGGGTTGATAACGGGCGTGAAACTCTCTATGCCGTAAACGCCTATGTTTGAAACGGTGAACGAACCGCCCGTCATCAGGTCGGGCTTGAGCGTGCCCGCCTGCGCCTCTTTCGCAAGTTTTTTCGCGTTAACGGCTATTTCCGGCAAGCTCATGCGCTCCGCGCCGAACAGCACGGGAACGAGAAGTCCCTTCGGGGTATCCACCGCTATTCCGAGGTTGGCGGAAGAAAAATACCTCATCGTGTCGCCGTTCACGAGGTTGGCGTTGAGCGCCTTGTGGTTGAGAATAACTCTCGAAACGGCGTATAGAATTATGTCGTTGAACGTTATGTTCGGAAGTCCCAGTTTCTCCGCGTTTGCCTTCACGAACGCGCGCAAAGCGATTATATTCGTACAGTCGAACGAAATGTTGTGCGTGAGCTGCGCCATGGAAGAAAGGCTGTTCATCATGTTCTTCGCTATAACCTTTCTCATGTTGCTCATCTTTTCTTCGGTATAAGCGCGAACGTCTGCCGAAGGTGCCGCGGTCGCGGGCGCGGCAGCGGGCGCGGAAACGTTTTCCACGGGCGTCTTTGCTCCCTTTACCGAAGCCGCTCTCACGTCCGTCTCAACTATTCTGCCCTTGGGGCCGGTCGCCTCGCACGCGGCGAGATTTACGCCGAGTTTTTCCGCTAAATGTTTTGCCCTCGGAGATGCGAAAATTTTTCCGTTTTCCGCCGCGGGTTGTACCGTAGCGGCAGTTTGCGCGGGCGCACTCGCAACCGCGGAAGCGGCTGCGGCGGGCGTTTCGGCTGCGGCTTTCGCCGGGGCGGCGGCGTTCGGGGCGAACGGGCTTACGTCGTCCCCCTTCTTTCCCACCGCGCATACGGGAACGAGCACCGGCACTTCGTCGCCGTCTTTATAGAACTGCGCGAGAATTTCTCCCTCTACCTCGCTCTCCTGGTCGAACGCGGCCTTATCCGTTTCGTAACTGAAAAGCACTTCGCCTACCGAAACGTGTTCGCCTACCTGTTTGTGCCATTTGGTAAGCACGCACTGCTCCACCGTTATGCCCTGTTTGGGCATGAGAACGGGTTTCGCGTCGGTAGCGACCGGCGCTTTGGCCGGCGCTGCGGTCTGAACGGGCGTTTCCGCCGCGGCGGGCGCATTTGACGGCGCGGCCGCCTTACCGCCCGTAAATTCCGAAATATCCTCTCCTTTCTCGCCAACCACGCACACGGGAACGAGCACGGGAACTTCAGCTCCCTCGTCAAACAGCAAAGCCAGAACTTCTCCCTCCGCTTCGCTTTCCTGATCGAACGCCGATTTATCCGTTTCGTAGCTGAAAAGCACTTCGCCTACGGATACGCGTTCGCCTGCCTTTTTATGCCATTTAGTGAGTACGCACTGTTCTACCGTGATACCCTGTTTAGGCATTAAAACCGGTTTAGCCATATCTTTTACGTTTACCTCCGTTTGTAATTATGTTAAATAATATGAGAAATAAGGCACTTCTCACAAAAACACACGATTAAATGGGCTTAGCGTTGGCAAGGAGATATTTCTCCGCCTCGGCGTTCCATATACCGTTGTGGCGTTTGCATATTTCGTCCAGCGCCTTGAACAGGGGATCGGTTTTGCCCTTTTCCCCGAAGTCCTCTATGGCGGTCATCGGAAGTGAAATATTCGTATAAACGAGTTTTTTCGCTCCCTTTATGTTGGGAAGATTCATAGTGGTTTCGATAACGCTGTCAAGTCCGCCCACGTGTGAGATCATTATCGAAGGATTTATTCTTCCCGCGGAAGCAAGCGCAAGCGCCTCTCTCATATCGTCGGTATTACCGCCGGAAGTGCCGGTAATTCTGTGAAAGGCGTAATGCACGTCGTAGAAATTGAATTTAGCCGAAAAGTCGGATTTCAGCGGCCCCGCAAAGAAGTTAAGGCAGCCGCCGTCGCCGAGAAGCGCGTCGCCCTGTTCAACGAGGAAAGAAACGGGCGCGTAAACGAACACGTCGTCAAAGCCCTTTCCGCCGGTAAGAGCGCGCATATATTCCACGGGATTTTCAACGTTCGCCGTGTTCACGTAATACAGTTTAACGCCGTTTTTCGCCGCGTCCTCAACGGTAATAAGGCTTGCGGCCCTTTGCAATCTCGCGTCGTCTATATCGGTAACCACCATGATCGACGGTTTCCTGTCGTTATGAATGCCGTAATCCACGCATTCCAGGCCCATCGGTCCCGCCCCGGCGAGAATAGCCACCGCGCCGCCTTCCTTAATGCCCATAACGTGGGTATGGTTTTCGTATTTCGAATGGAAGTTCTCGTGATACCCCGCAATTATGCAGGAAACGGGCTCCGAAAGCGAGGCCTTGTAATAGCAATCGGATTCGTACGGAAGCAAGCAATCGCATTCCATAACCTCGTTGGGAATAATGATTTTAGTGGCGTCGCCGCCGATATACTGGTAGGAGTAACCCGGCGCGTAAGGCGAGCCCTTGTAGTTCATTGCCGGCTGAATGGAATATTTCTGCCCGGGTTTGAACTTGTGTTGCCATTTTTTACCCACTTCAAGAATTTCTCCGCAGAACTCGTGCCCTACGATAACGGGTTTTTCCGCAATGTCTTCCGGAACGCGCTTATGCGCCGTACCCTGTTCCATTGCCTTGAAGGTGGACATACAGATGCTGTCGGAAACGACCGTCGCGAGAATCTCGTCGTCTTTAATGGGCGGCAACTCGAATTCTTCAAGGCGCAGATCTTCTTTTCCGTAAAGTCTTACAGCTTTAGTTTTCATATTGTAAACCTCCGTTTTTTTTCTTATTTAGATAGGGAACGGCGGTATTTTTCCGCTTCCCAATTATTTATAAAATCAACGTCTTTTTCGCTCATGGTTGAAATTTCCGCGCCGCGGCGTTGCAGCGTTTCTATAACGAAAAGGTACGCGAACAGCGTTTCTTCCAGAGTAAGCGCCTCTTTGCCGTTGGTGCGGTAGCAAACGCAATCGCCGGAAACGTTCAGTTTTTGCGGCGCGAAGTTCAGAACGTTATTCAAATACACCAACTGGTCCGGATAAAGCGGATACCTGTCGAGAAACGCTTTATCCAGTCCGTTTTTCTTAACGAAATCTTTAACAAGCGGCGTTTCCGAAACGTATTCGTCCTCTCCCGTCTGTTTGAGCGTCACCGCGCGGAACTCGTCTTTTATCGCGAAAAAGGCGGCTATTTTAATATTTACCTCCTCGTTCACGGCCTTTACTCTCTCTATCGTGTCGGCTGAAACGACCAAGCCGTGGTTCTGCATAAAAATCACTTCGGGGTAGTTCCCCGTACTCTTTACGTAGCCGTCCACCGCCTCTTTCATTTTCACCGAAAGCGTAAAGCCGGGATCGATATACGGCATAAAAACGTAACCGAAATCCGCGTCCGCAAAAATTTCCGCGGCGGTATCCTTGCCGTTTTTCGCGCAGGTGAGAAGGTTCGCGTAAACCGAGTGGGTATGTATAACGTATTTTTTCAGAACGGAATGGAACCCCACCTCCACGCTGGGGCGAAGCGGTGCAAGCCCTTCGTATTTAAGCGTCGCCTCCGCGGTTACGGCCTTGTTTTCCGCCTCGTGGTCCTTCCCGTCGGAAAGGTCAACGCCGTCAAAAAAGTTTTTGATTTTTTCAAGATCCATCGGAACGTAGGCGGTGTTCCCGTCAATGTCTTTCAACTTGAAGCCGGAAGCCTTTATATACATAACGCCGCCGTCTTTAACGGAAGTATTTCCGCCGCCGCCCTGCGTGTAATCCACGCGGTTTCCCGCGTACTGCGATATCTCTATCAGATCCTTTATTGCTTTATTCATTTTATCTCCTTAATTTTATTTCATCGATTTGCCGTTTTAAGCGTCTTCATTCCTTCATTCGCCGAAGAATCGCTTCTCAACGCCGTTCAACCAATACGTAATCGGGTAGAAATACGGCCTAAAACACGCAAAAATCACGTTATTCCGCATTCACCGAAGTCTTTTACCCGCAACGGAAACACCGTAGTCCGCTGCAATTTCAAAAAGCCGCTTTTCCCGGCGTTTTGAGGAAAAAGTCGCCCGTCAGGCAAGGCGCGCGGCGTTTTCAGGCAGGGGGCGACCTTTTCGGTCGCAGGAATGTCTGACAAACGACGCGGAACGCAGCATCACGGAGCGAATTTTTTCTCAAAGGTTAAACGCTTTATTTATATCGTCCACTTCTTTATCCGTTATCTTCACTATCTCCCCTACCAGCCCCGCGTGAATTATCGTATTGGCGGTGAACTCCACCACTTCCAGGGCGTCGAACGCCTCTATCAACGTTTTGCCCACGGCGATAACGCTGTCGTTCTCTATGAGAATCACGGGGTTATCGGCGCTGAGTTTTTTAACCACTTCCTGCGGATTAGTAATATTGGTTCCGTAAGGAAGTCGCGTAAGGTCGCGTATTTTGATATATGATTCGGGTATCGTCCTGCTGTCTATTTCGGTACGGGTTATGCCGAACGCGAGAATATTCGTAGGCTGCGCCACCACGATCGCGTTGAATTCGGGGTGCGCCTCGTAAATCATTCTGTGCAGAACTGCCGAGCGCGAAGGTCTTTTGCCTGCCTCTCTCCACCCGTTATCCACTCTTACGAGATCCTGCGGTTCAAGGTGTTTTCTGTCCTTGCCGTAAGGCGTGATAATAAAACTGTCGTTCCCCAGTTTTTCGGAAAAAGTTCCCATCGTGCTTGAAAACAGATCCTGGTCGTACGCCCTGTGTATAAGGGTGCACATTTTATTTCTTATCTCTTTTTCCTTTGAGGAAATCTCCGCGGGAATAAATTCGCCCAGTTGAGCTTTCCCCTTTTCGTTGGCAAGTTCTATCTGCTCGTCGGTAAGCGGATAGGCGTTGCCCAGAAGTTTTGAAGTTATATCCAGTTTCGCGCACCTCTCCAACGTTTCGAACTTCTCGAACGCGTCGAAAAGATCCTGCCCGCAAGTCACCACGCCGTGGTTTTCCATAACAACCACGTCCGCTCCCTTTTTGAACTCCGCGGCTATCGCCTCTCCCAGTTCCATGCTCCCGGGAACCTCGTATTTCGCTATCCCTACGTCGCCGCAAACGAGCCGCGCCGTGGGAATAATACGCGTATCGGGTATTTTTCTTATAAGGCTGTAACTTACCAGCGAAGGCGAATGCGCGTGAACCACCGCCCTCACTTCCGGCCTTGTCTTGTAAACGAGTTTATGGAACGGAAGTTCCACCGACGGTTTGTATTTGCCCACCACCGTTCCGTCCGGCTTCACCATACATATATCCGCCGGCGTCAACGCGCCTTTATCTATGCCGGAAGGCGTTATCCATATATTTCCGTCGCTGTCGATAATGGAAAGATTTCCGCCGGAAGTAGTAGTCATCTGCTTACGGTATATTCTGTTTATGGTAAGCACTATCTGCTCCGCCGGGTGCATGAATTTATAATCCATGTTTTTACTCCTTAATTAAAATTTCGTTTTCCCTTTTATCACGTTTTAATTAAAAAGTGCCGTATTCGCGCGTTTTACGGGATTTTTATTCATTATCCGCCGCAAGTATCTTCTTGTATTTTTCGTAATCGGCCGCGTACCTGCCTTCGGGCGGATACACCTTCACGTCGCCGCCTGCGGCGATAAGTTTTTTAGCCTCTTTAAGGTCTTTTATCTCGCCCAGCGTTATAAACTGCACCGCAATGTTGCCAAGCGCCGTCGCTTCCGAAGGTCCGGCCACCACTTGTACGCCGCATATATCTGCGGTCATGCGGCAAAGTATTTCCGCCTTGCTTCCGCCGCCTATTACGTTTATCGCGCCGAATTTTTTACCCGTCAGTTTCTCTATGCCTTCAAGCGTATTCCTGTATTTCAAGGCAAGGCTCTCGTAAATGCACCGCGCGAATTCGCCCGTCGTCCGCGGCTCTTTCTGCCCCGTTTTACGGCAGAAAGCGCGTATCTTTTCCGGCATGTTTCCGGGGGTCTCGAATTCGTGATAATCGGGGTCGATATAGCAAACGCTCTCGGCTTGTTCCGCCATATCCGCAAGTTCCGCAAACGAATAATCCCTACCTTCCTTCTGCCATCTGCGGCGGGCTTCCTGAATTATCCATAGTCCCATGATGTT
>JAGCZN010000068.1 GCA_017959995.1 Clostridia bacterium | reverse complement strand
CCGTGTCGAGAAATTTCTTCGCCGCGATGCCAGTCTTGCGGTCTTCGTTGGCGGAAAGTTCCTGCTCGATGGCTTTAAGTTCCGCGTCAACGGTTTGGTATTCTGCTAATTTATACATTTCGTCCTCCTTAAAAGAAGTGATTTTTGCGTGAAAAAGGGCGTTTATGCCCGTTACGTCAATACTTATCGGATGAAAAATATCCGCATTTTACACCGCGCAATTCATCCGAAACGTTATTCATAAAGAATTTCATTCCGTAATTTTCGCAAGCGTAGTGGGCAACCTGTATTACGCCGATATTTGCGTCGAGAGCGGCGCGTATAACGTGATGCTTGAAATCGCACGACGCAACGGTATCCGCCCCGGCTTTTACGGCAACGCCGAGTTCTTTCATATCGCAGCCGGCGCCGCAAAACGACGCGATTTTGCTTACCGCTTTTTTTCCGCCGCCGTAAACCATTACGTTTTCGGTACCGAAAGTTTGCATAATACGGCGTTTATACGCGTTTAAGGTGGTTTTTTCGATTTCGAACAGTCTGCCGTAACCGAGGCCGCCGCAAATTTCGGTTAGAATTTTCTGTTTTGCCGCGCCGAGCCCCTCGGCAAAATAATAGTCCGTTCCTCTCTCGGCTATATCGAGATTCAGGTGCATGGAAATTACGCCCACGCCGCCGAGCGCGCACATGGTCAAAGCGCGGTTTTCCATAAGATCCAAACGTTTTACCGGCGTATAAATGGCGGGATGGTGCGTTATTACGAGATCGTAACCGTTATTCAGAGCGTATTCGGCGCATTCCGCGCTTAAATCGAGTGCGAAAAGCGCCTTTTTCACGTCCTTTTGAGTTTCTATTATTATACCGCTGTTATCGTAACCGTCCTCTGCCCGCGTGAAAGCTTCCGAAAGTTCAAGCGGCGCGTATCCGCACAGAACGGCAAAAATTTCAGATTGTTTCATTTGAGAACTCTCTCATACCTCTCTATAATTTTCAGTATTTCGGCGCGGCTTTCTTCGCCGAGCTTCTCAGAGGATAAATACCGCGCGTACTTTTCCGTCTGCTCTTTAGCGTATTCCGTAAAATCGGGGTTGTTGCCCGTAAGGTTATCCCTGCCGAAAAACAACTCGTCGTCGGTATATTCGTCGCTCCCCTTTTCCGCAACGATAAGGAAATAGTATTTTCCGTCCTTGAAAAGATAGTCTTTCAGTATTCTGTAACCGATAGAAAGTAGCCTTTTTCTCAATTTATCCGCATTTTTCATAGGTTGTAACACCAACCTTGCGGGAAGAAACGGCGCGCCTTCGAGTATGTTTATTATCTCCTCTCCGCCCATTCCGGCAATCAGCGCCTGGTCACAGTCGGGATCTATCTTTTCAAACCCGTTGCAAACCACGGCCCTTACCCTGTTGCCGTAACCGGCAAGCAGTTTGACAGCCTTTTGAAGGCTCGGCGCGGAAATATCGGAAACGACCGCAAACGAAGCTATTCCCTCGTCGAGAACGGCTTTCGCGGCGTATCCGTGGTCGCACCCCACGTCGGCGAATTTACGGCACGGGGTTATTTCGGAAAGTATTTTTTTCAGTCTTTCGGTCATTTTATTATATTTGTTGCATCGGCATATAATGCCGTTTTTGCGCGAAATACGGGGTTATTCTATAAAATCTTTCAGCCGCTTGGATCTTGACGGGTGACGCAGTTTTCTTAATGCCTTGGCTTCTATCTGACGGATACGCTCCCTGGTAACGTTGAATTCCTTGCCTACTTCTTCCAAGGTCCTCGGCCGACCGTCGTCTATACCGTAGCGAAGGCGAAGAACTTTTTCCTCGCGCGGGGTGAGCGTGTCAAGCACGCCGATAAGCTGTTCTTTAAGCATCGTAAACGAAACCTGATCGGTAGGCGCAGTGGCGTTATCGTCTTCGAGAAAATCGCCAAGGTGGCTGTCCTCTTCCTCACCGATAGGCGTTTCGAGCGAAACGGGATCCTGCGCGATACGCTGTATTTCCATAACGCGTTCCTCGCTTATTCCCATAACGTCGGCAATCTCTTTGGGCGTGGGTTCGCGACCGAGTTCCTGTAAAAGCTGGCGCGAAACGCGTACCTGTTTGTTTATCGTTTCAACCATGTGTACGGGTATGCGAATGGTTCTTGCCTGATCCGCTATGGCGCGGGTTATCGCCTGGCGTATCCACCAGGTGGCGTAAGTTGAAAACTTGAAACCTTTCTGATAATCGAACTTTTCAACGGCTTTCATAAGGCCGAGGTTACCTTCCTGAATGAGATCGAGACACTGCATTCCCCTGCCTACGTATCTTTTGGCGATTGAAACGACGAGGCGCAGATTCGCTTCGGAAAGCATCTTTTTCGCGTCTTCGTCGCCCTCGGCCATGCGCTTGGCAAGATCCACCTCGTCGTCGGCGGAGAGGAGCGGAACTCTGCCTATATCTTTGAGGTACATCTTCACGGGATCGTCCATATTTATCTCTTTTATGAGCTGCTCGTAAAGATCTTTATCCCTCTCGTACTCGTTCACTACCTGAATTTCAGCATTTTCAAGAGCGCGGTAAACCTCCTCTATCTGCTGGGAGTTCGCGTCTACCTTATCGAAACGGTCGAAAAGCATTTCCGCGCTGATAGAGCCGCGTTTACGGCTTTCTTCAATGATAGTTTTGGTAAGTTCCATCAATTCCTGATCGGTAATACTCATGTAAATTTATCCTCCGTTATGCGCGTTTTACGCGTAACATAGTATTATAATTTGCGTATCTCGGCGGTAACGTTCATTATCTCCCGCGCAAGTTCGCTTCTTTTGGCGGCGTCGGTTTCACCGTCGGCACGCTCTTTCAGTTCTTTAAGTTTGTTCCCGAGCGCCTCGGTTTTGATAAGGCGGATGCAGTCGTTGAAAAACTTATCCTCGGTATCGTCGCCGATAACGGGCATTTCAAGGCAGTTGAGAACCTCTTCGGCTTCGTCTCTTCCGTCCTCTCCCATATAATCGTATAAGAGCGATGGTTTTATTTCCAGCCCGCCGTTGAGAAAATCTCTCACGTACGAGGCGATCTCCATTCTGTACCCGTCGGAAAAACTCAATCCGTCAAGCACGTGAACGTCTTTAAGCGGCCGCACGGACGACCAAAGCGCCCTTGCCAAAACGAATCTTTCCGCCTGTACGAGACGGCTTGCCGCCTTTTGCGAGAAAATTTGTTTTTTTTCGTTTTTAAGCGATTCAGGGGACTTATCCATATCTCGCTTGAGCGATTGGTAGGTTATACCCGTCTCGCGGGAAACGTTTCTTAAAAGTTCTTCCCGCTCGGCTTCCGAAGGACTTTCGGAAATTACCTTTACCGCTTCGGCGATATATCTGCGTCGGCCTTCGGCGGTGCCGTCGAAAAACCTATCGCGCAGGATTTTCAGTTTGAAATCGACGAGCGGCATGGCTTCGTCAAGGCATTTGCGGTAACCTTCCGCGCCGTACTTTTGTATCACGTCGTCGGGATCCATTCCTTCGGGAAGGGATACCACTTTTACGTTAAGCCCTTCCGCTTTCAGTATTTCAAGTCCGCGGATATTGGCCGCCTGCCCGGCAAAGTCGCCGTCGTAACAGATCAGAACGTTTTCCGTATATCTTTTAAGAAGCCGCGCCTGCTCTTTGGTAAGTGAAGTGCCCATACTCGCAACCACGTTAATAAAGCCTGCGGAATACAGCGAAACGGTATCCATATACCCTTCTACTATGATTATTTCCTTAAGCGGACCCGCCGCTTTCTGTTTTTTTATCTGGTTTATGTTGTAAAGCGTTTTATTCTTTACGAAAAGCGGGGTTTCCCTGGTGTTTTTGTATTTTCCGAAATCGGTCTTTTCCAAAACCCTGCCGCCGAAGGCTATAACGTCGCCCATGGCGCTGATTATGGGGAAAATAAGCCGCTTTGCCTCGGAATCGGAATACTCCGTTCTGCCGTTGAACTCCCGCTCGGTAACCACGCCGGCGGCTACCATATCCGCATAAGAGTACCCTTTTGATTTTAGATACTCCGGAAGGGAGTTGTAATCAAGCGACGCGCCTATACCGAAAGCCGTTACCGTATTTTTTTCAAGCCCTCTTTTTTTAACGTACGCCTCGTGCGCCTCGGCTTTGCCGGAACGGAGATTAGCAACGTAAAAACGCGCTGAATCGCGCATTATCGACAGAAGCACTTCTTTTTTGCGGTAATCCTCGCTCGTGCGGCGCTCATCTTTGAACGATTCCGGCAAGGTCATGTTCGCCTTCTCCGCAAGAAGTTTTACGGCTTCCACGTAGTTGAGCGACTCCATTTCCATAACGAAGGTTATGGCGTCGCCGCCGCGCCCGCAGCCGAAGCATTTATAGAACTGTCCGTATTGGTTCACGTGAAAGGACGCGGTTCTCTCGCTATGCCCCGGCAAAGGACAGCAAGCCCAAAAACTTCCGCCCCTCGGCGCGAGTGAACAATAGCGCGATACCACGTCAACGATATCGTTTTTGCTTTT
>JAGCZN010000067.1 GCA_017959995.1 Clostridia bacterium | reverse complement strand
TTTTATTTTTTTAGGAAAAACCGAATGAATTTATCAATGGTTCCTGTCTCCTATAATTTTTTCGGCAACGCTTCTTGGAACTTCCAGATAGTGGCTGAACTGCATGGTGTACTGACCGCGCCCCTGCGTTCTGCTTCTGAGATCCGTTGCGTAACCGAACATTTCCGAAAGCGGAATGTTTGCGTTTATAACCTTTGCGCCGTTTCTGTCTTCCGTGCCGGTTATGTTGCCGCGGCGGGAAGATACGTTGCCCATAAGATCGCCGAAGTAATCTTCGGGGGTAATTATTTCAACCTTCATTATGGGTTCGAGAAGTACGGGTTTCGCCTTTGCGGCGCCGTCCTTAAACGCCATAGAACCGGCTATTTTGAAAGCCATTTCAGACGAGTCAACCTCGTGGTAGGATCCATCGTAAACGGTGGCTTTGAAATCAACCACCTCGTAGCCGGCAAGTATGCCGTTCTTAGCCGCCTCTTCTATACCCTTGCATATAGGCTGAATATATTCTTTGGGAATACTTCCGCCGACGGTTTCGTCTTCAAACATAAAGCCGCTGCCCGGTTCCAGGGGTTCAAGACGAATTTTACAATGCCCGTATTGGCCTTTGCCGCCCGATTGCCGCTTGTACATTCCTTCCGCGTCTACCGCCTGACGGAACGTTTCTCTGTAAGCCACCTGCGGCTTGCCTACCTTGGCTTCCACTTTGAATTCGCGGAGAAGCCTGTCCACTATGATCTCAAGGTGAAGTTCGCCCATTCCGGCGATTATCGTCTGCCCCGTTTCCTTATCGGTATAAGTTTTGAAAGTGGGGTCTTCTTCCGCAAGTTTGATGAGCGCGAGCGTCATCTTTTCCTGTCCCTGTTTGGTCTTGGGCTCAATAGCCACCTGAATAACGGGATCGGGAAATTCCATCTGCTCCAACACGATGGGGTGTCTTTCATCGCACAGCGTGTCGCCGGTGGTGGTGTCTTTAAGGCCCACTATGGCGCAGATGTCGCCCGAATATATCTCGGAAATTTCCTCGCGATGGTTGGCGTGCATCTGTAAAAGACGCCCTACCCTTTCCTTTTTCTGCTTGGTGCTGTTATACACGTAAGAGCCCGCGGAAAGCGTTCCCGAATAGGCGCGGAAAAACGCGAGTTTCCCCACGAACGGATCCGCCATTATCTTGAAAGCGAGCCCGGAAAACGGTTCTTCGTCGGAAGTTTTTCTCTCTTCCTCTTCCCCTTTGGGATTTACGCCTTTTACGTGATCCACGTCAAGCGGAGAAGGCAGATAGTCCACAATCGCGTCAAGAAGAAGCTGAACGCCCTTGTTGCGGTAACTCGATCCGCACAGAACGAGCGTGCATTTCATGCCTATGGTAGCCTTGCGAAGGCCCGCCTTTATCTCGTCTATGGAAAGTTCGCCCGTTTCGAAGAATTTTTCGATAAGGGCGTCGTCCTGCTCCGCGGCGAGTTCAACGAGTGCCTGACGGGCTTTTGTAGCCTCGTCCAGCATATCCGCGGGGATATCGGTTATCTCTATTTCTTTTCCGAGATCGTCCTTATATATCTCCGCCTTGAACTCCACCAAATCAATTATTCCTTTGAAAGTGTCTTCCTTGCCTATGGGAAGCGCAAGGGGTATGGCGTTCGTTTTAAGCCTGTCGCGCATCATCTGAACGGCGCCGTAAAAATTCGCCCCGTTGATGTCCATTTTATTTATATAAGCAATGCGCGGCACGCCGTATTTATCCGCCTGACGCCAAACCGTTTCGCTTTGGGGTTCAACGCCGCCTTTGGCGCAGAACGTTGCGACGGTTCCGTCAAGTACGCGAAGCGATCTTTCCACCTCTACCGTAAAGTCAACGTGTCCCGGGGTGTCTATTATGTTTATGCGATTGCCCTTCCATTGGCAGGTGGTGGCGGCGGAAGTTATGGTAATACCTCTTTCCTGTTCCTGAACCATCCAGTCCATAGTGGCCGAGCCTTCGTGCGTTTCCCCCAATTTGTGCGTACGACCCGTGTAAAACAGAATACGTTCGGTAGTAGTTGTTTTGCCGGCGTCGATATGCGCCATAATACCGATGTTTCTGGTGTGTTTAAGATCAAATTGTCTGGGCATAAGTTCTCCTTATTACCAGCGGAAATGCGCAAACGCCTTGTTTGCTTCGGCCATTCTGTGCGTGTCTTCCTTCTTTTTCACTGCTCCGCCGGTGTTGTTATAAGCGTCCATAAGCTCGTTGGCAAGTCTGGTGCTCATAAGTCTGTCGCTTCTCTTTCTCGCGTTTATAACTATCCATCTTATAGCGAGGGTTTGTCTTCTTTCAGGCCTTATTTCGATAGGAACCTGATAGTTAGAGCCGCCTACGCGCCTTGCCTTTACTTCAAGTACGGGCATTGCGTTGGAGAGCGCCTGATTGAAAATTTCCATAGCGTCCAGGCCGAGCTTTTCGCTCATAGCGGTAAACGCGTCGTAAACGATTGTCTGTGCCGTACCCTTCTTTCCGTCAAGCATGATCTGGTTTACCAGTTTGGTAACCACCTTGCTGCCGTAAACGGGATCCGGTAAAACGTCCCTCTTGGGAACGCCGCCTCTTCTTGGCATAATTAAGTCCTCCTTAAAATTTTTGAAAAATTCGGGGCCCGCTGCCCCAGTACAGCTATCGCTCACCTCGTAACGAGGGCGAACCTTCTTCCGCAGGCGTTGCGGAATACTGCCTACTTTATCGAATTATAAAATATTTCCGAAACAAGTAGGGTAAAGTTTTTTTTACGAACAATTATTATTTAGGACGTTTCGCGCCGTATTTGGAACGGGCCTGTCTGCGTTTTGCAACGCCCGCCGTATCCAGCGTGCCGCGAATTATATGATACCTTACGCCCGGCAGATCCTTGACCTTGCCGCCGCGAACGAGTACGGAACTGTGTTCCTGAAGGTTGTGGCCTTCACCCGGAATGTAAACGGTACCTTCCTGCTTGTTCGTCAAGCGGACACGGGCTATTTTTCTCAAAGCCGAGTTAGGCTTTTTGGGAGAAGTTGTGGTTACCGAAAGGCACACGCCTCTGCGCTGGGGGCAATTTTCCAGAATAGGAGCCTTGCTCTTGTAGGTTACCTTTTCCCTTCCGCTTTTAATAAGCTGGTTGATCGTTGGCATTTTTTTACCTCCTTGTTATTATTCGGAAATATCTTATAAACGCCTTTTTCGGCATTTTAAGAAGCGTTTTTAACGAAGCGGCAAAAACTTTTCCGGAAAATTTTCATTCCCGAAAGCGCTTATTTCCGTTACGTTACTAAACAATGATAACACAAAATTCCTTGTAAGTCAATAATTTTTTCAGTTATGCAAGAAAAATTGCCTTTGCCCGGAAATTTTGCGGTATCGCGTAAATTTTTTACCTTTACGGGTTAAGTTGAGGGCTGAGCCCCTTATATTCCTTAACGCCCGTGCCGGCGGGTATGAGTTTACCTATTATAACGTTCTCTTTAAGCCCGATAAGCGGATCTATCTTGTTCCTTATGGCGGCTTCGGTAAGAACTCTTGAAGTTTCCTGGAAGGACGCCGCCGACAGGAAACTGTCCGTAGCGAGGGCGGATTTGGTTATACCGAGAAGCGTTCTCTTTGCGGTGGCGGGTTTATTGCCCTTTTCAAGCGCCGCAAGGTTTTCTTCCTCGAACCTGAATATATCCACGAGTTCGCCGGGAAGAAGCTCGGTATCGCCGCAATCTTCCACGCGCACCTTGCGGAGCATCTGGCGGACTATTATTTCTACGTGCTTATCGTTTATATCAACGCCCTGCGAGCGGTAAACGGACTGAACTTCGTGAAGAATATAATCCTGAACGCCCTTTACGCCCTTGGTTTTAAGTATATCCTGCGGATTTACGCTGCCGCCCGTAAGCACCGTGCCGGGATCGATAACGTCGCCTTCGCGCACTTTGAGATCGGCGCTGAACGCTATGGAGTAATCCTTATCGCCGTCGGCCGTCTTTACTATTACGTGGCGGAGCCCTTCTTTTTCTTCAAGGTGAACTTCGCCCGCAACTTCCGATACGGTGGCAACGCCCTTCGGCTTTCTGGCTTCGAAAAGTTCCTCCACCCTCGGAAGACCTTGGGTTATATCTCCCGTAGAGGCTATACCGCCCGTGTGGAAGGTTCTCATGGTGAGCTGGGTGCCCGGTTCGCCTATGGACTGAGCGGCTATTATGCCCACCGCTTCGCCCACCTGAACGGGATCGCCGTTGGCCATGTTGCTGCCGTAGCACTTGCAGCAAACGCCGTTTTTGGCGCGGCAGGTGAATATGCTTCTTATCTCCACGCTCTTTATTCCGGCCTTAACTATCTCTTTGGCTTTCGTTTCGGTTATCATGGTGTCCGCGGGAACGATGATCTCGCCCGTTTCTTCGTTGATAACGTCCTTCACGGTAAATCTGCCGGTGAGTCTGTCTTCAAGTTTTTCTATTACTTCTCCCTTCGGGCCGGTTATGGCTTCAACGATCATACCCTTGGGATTTTCACCCGCCTGGGCGAAGCAGTCGTCTTCGCGCACTATAACGTTGTGCGAAACGTCAACCAGCCTTCTGGTAAGGTAGCCGGAGTCCGCCGTTTTCAAAGCGGTATCGGCAAGGCCTTTACGTCCGCCGTGCGAGGAAATGAAGTATTCCAGAACGGTAAGCCCTTCGCGGAAGCACGATTTAACGGGTATTTCTATAATTTCGCCGTTCGGGTTGGTCATAAGGCCGCGCATACCGGCAAGTTGTTTTATCTGGTCGATAGAGCCGCGCGCGCCGGAGTTCGCCATCATCCATATCGGATTGAAGGTAGAAAGGCCTTTTTTAAGTTCGTCGGAAACGTCCTTGGTTACTCTCGTCCAGATATCCACGGTCGCTTTGTAGCGTTCGTAATCGGTTTTTAAGCCGAATTCGTACTCTTCCTGAACGGCGAGCACTTCCTTTTCCGCCTCGCTTATTATATCGTATTTCTTTTCGGGAATATACATATCGAAAACGCTGGTGGTAACGGCGCCTATGGTTGAATACTTGTAGCCCAGCGCCTTTATTTTATCCAGCACTTCCGCCGCGCACGCCGCGCCTTTTCTTTTGAAGCAGGCGTCCACAATTTTCGAAAGGTCTTTCTTCCCAACGAGATAATCTATCTCGAATTTAAGCATATCTTCGGGCGTTTCGCGTTTGGCAAAGCCTATATCCTGCGGGATCGCCTCGTTGAAGATTATCCGCCCGACGGTGGTTTTGATTCTTCCGCTTATCACGCGGCCGTCGGCAACGGTGCTTCTGCGAACGTATATCTCGTCCTGAAGGGTTACCTGCTTGGTCTGGTAGGCCATAACCGCCTCGTCGCAGGAAATAAACGCCTTAGGCACGTAAACTTCTCCGCTTTCGCTCGGGTTGCCCTTTTCGTCGTAACGCTTGCCTTCCTCTCTCTTTACTATGGTAAGGTAGTACGCGCCCATTACCATATCCTGCGTGGGCGACATAACGGGCTTACCGTCGGAAAGTTTGAGTATGTTATTGGTGGAAAGCATAAGGAATCTGGCTTCCGCCTGCGCCTCTATGGAAAGGGGCACGTGAACGGCCATCTGGTCGCAGTCGAAGTCGGCGTTGAAAGCGCCGCAGACCAGCGGGTGAAGCTTAAGCGCCCTGCCCTCTATGAGAACGGGTTCGAAAGCCTGTATGGAAAGTCTGTGAAGCGTAGGCGCGCGGTTGAGAAGAACGGGGTGATCTTTTATAACGTCTTCGAGAATATCCCACACTACCGGTTTCATTCTCTCAACCGTTCTCTTCGCGCTCTTTATGTTGTGGCAGGTGCCGTTTTCAACCAGTTTTTTCATTACGAAGGGCTTGAAAAGCTCTATCGCCATTTCTTTCGGCAAACCGCACTGATAAAGTTTGAGTTCGGGCCCGACTACTATAACCGAACGGCCGGAATAGTCCACGCGCTTGCCGAGAAGGTTCTGACGGAAACGTCCCTGCTTGCCGCGAAGAAGCCCGGAAAGGGATTTAAGATCCCTGTTGCCGGGGCCGGTAACGGCCTTGCCGCGGCGTCCGTTATCTATAAGCGCGTCAACGGCGTCCTGCAACATTCTTTTTTCGTTTCTTAAAATTATGCTGGGCGCGCCGAGTTCCATAAGCTTTTTGAGCCTGTTGTTCCTGTTTATAACGCGCCTGTAAAGGTCGTTCAGATCGCTGGTGGCGAATCTGCCGCCGTCAAGCTGTACCATCGGGCGCAGTTCCGGCGGGATAACCGGCAGAACGTCGAGAATCATCCATTCGGGGCGATTGCCGCTCTTGCGGAAGGATTCTATTATCTCAAGCCTCTTGACCGCTTTCGCCCTCTTCTGCCCCGCGTTGGATTCTTCGAGAATCTTCTTCATTTCCGCGGCGTCTTTATCGAGGTCGATCGCCATTAAAAGTTCCTTTATCGCCTCGGCGCCCATATTGGCTTTGAAGGCGCCTTCGCCGTACTGTTCGATCTTATCGAAATACTCTTTATCGCTTATTACCTGTTTATAGAAAAGGTCTGTATTGCCCGGATCGAGCACTACGTAGCTTACGAAATACAGAACCTGTTCAAGGTGTTTTGGGCTCATATCGAGAAGCAGCCCCATTCTGGAAGGCACCCCTCTGAAATACCATATATGCGATACGGGCGCGGCGAGTTCTATGTGCCCCATACGGTCGCGGCGGACTTTGGCGCGCGTAACTTCAACGCCGCACTTATCGCAGATAACGCCCTTGTATCTTATTCTCTTATATTTGCCGCAATGGCATTCCCAGTCCTTGGTGGGGCCGAAAATACGCTCGCAGAAAAGCCCGTCCTTTTCGGGTTTCTGCGTACGGTAGTTTATGGTTTCGGGTTTGGTCACCTCGCCGTAAGACCACTCTCTTATCTTTTCGGGAGAAGCTACGCCTATCTGTATTGAATCGAAATTGTTAAGTTCAAACATTATTCAAATAACCTCCCTTTTATTACTCGTCGTCTTCGTCGAAGTTAAAATCGTCAACGTCGCTGTAATCGTCGTCAAACCCGTCGAACACTTCGGCCTCGTCGAACACGGAATCGTCAAGTTCGTCGTCCTCTTCTTCGAAGATGGAGTCGTCGAAATCGGTTTCTTCTTCAACGGCGGCGGGTTCTTCTTCGAGAACGGATACCTCTTCGTAATCGATCCTCTTTCTCGGTTCGGGACGGGCGTCGCTGTCGTCGTCGATAAGGTCTTTGAGTTTGAGTTCTTCGTGGTTTTCGGTAAGCACCTTCATATCGAGGGCGAGCGACTGCAGTTCTTTAAGCAGTACCTTGAACGATTCCGGTATGCCCGGCTCGCTTATGTTGTTGCCCTTTACTATGGATTCGTAGGTCTTTACGCGCCCCACCACATCGTCCGACTTAACGGTGAGTATTTCCTGAAGTATGTGCGCCGCGCCGTACGCTTCAAGCGCCCACACTTCCATTTCGCCGAAACGCTGTCCGCCGAACTGCGCCTTGCCGCCGAGCGGCTGCTGGGTAACCAGCGAGTAAGGGCCGGTGGAACGGGCGTGTATCTTATCGTCAACCAGGTGGTGCAGTTTTATCATGTACATCTGCCCTACCGTAACCCTGTTTTCAAAGGGTTCGCCGGTGCGGCCGTCGTAAAGCTGTATTTTTCCGTCTACCTCGCCTTCGGGGTTGACTATATTGTTCTCTTTCAGAAGTTCCTTTATATCCTTTTCGGTGGCGCCGTCGAATACGGGCGTGGCTATCTTCCAGCCGAGCTGTTTGCATACGAGGCCGAGGTGAACTTCAAGTACCTGCCCTATGTTCATACGCGAAGGAACGCCGAGCGGATTGAGAACTATTTCAAGGGGCGTTCCGTCTGCCATAAACGGCATATCCGCAACGGGAAGTATGCGCGAAATAACGCCCTTGTTGCCGTGGCGGCCGGCCATTTTATCGCCTACGGATATCTTCCTCTTCTGCGCTATATATACTCGCACGAGTTTGCTTACTCCCGGCGGGAGTTCGTCCTTATTCTCGCGCGTGAATATCTTTATATCAACTACTATGCCGCCTTCGCCGTGCGGAACGCGCAGAGGTATCTCTCACCTCTCTCGCCTTTTCGCCGAATATGGCGCGGAGCAATCTTTCTTCGGGGGTAAGTTCGGCTTCTCCCTTCGGGGTTACTTTACCCACGAGTATGTCGCCGCTTCTCACTTCCGCGCCGATGCGGATGATGCCGTCTTCACCGAGGTCTTTCAGAACGTCCTCGCCTACGTTCGGTATATCGCGCGTTATCTCCTCGCTGCCGAGTTTGGTGTCGCGCGCCTCCGTTTCGAATTCCTCTATGTGAATGGACGTGAATATATCTTCCCTCACGAGTTTTTCGGAAAGAAGTATAGCGTCTTCGTAGTTATAACCTTCCCACGACATGAAGCCGATGGTTATGTTTCTGCCAAGCGCAAGCTCGCCGTTGTTCGTGGCGGGGCCGTCGGCTATGATCTGGCCTTTTTCAACCGTATCTCCCACCGATACTATCGGGTGCTGGTTGAGGCAGGTGCCCTGGTTGGATCTTTCGAATTTCTTTAAGGGATAAGTACGCTCGAATCCGTTTTCTTCCGTAACCGTTATCTGGCTGCCGCTCACGGCTTTTACTTTTCCGTTTTCCTTTGCTATCACCATAACGCCGGAGTCGTAAGCGATCTTCGCCTCAACGCCGGTGGCAACTATCGGCGTTTCCGGCTTGAGAAGCGGAACCGCCTGGCGCTGCATGTTCGAGCCCATAAGGGCGCGGTTGGTATCGTCGTTTTCAAGGAAGGGTATCAGCGCCGTTGCAACGGATACCAGTTGTTTGGGCGAAACGTCCATATAATCTATCTCGTTGCGGGGGCGTTCGAGTATTTTATCCTTATCGCGGCAACTTACGCGTTCGCGCACGAAGCGGCCGTTTTCGTCAAGCGGCTCGTTGGCGGAAGCCACGGTGTACTTATCTTCTTCGTCGGCGGTCAGGTAGTCAACTATATCGGTAACCACGCCCGTTTGCTTATCCACTCTCCTGTAAGGGGATTCTATAAAGCCGAACTCGTTTATCTTCGCGAAAGTGGAAAGCGAAGTTATAAGACCGATATTCGCGCCTTCGGGCGTTTCTATCGGGCACATTCTGCCGTAGTGAGAGTGGTGAACGTCACGCACTTCGAAGGTGGCTCTGTCTCTGTTGAGGCCGCCCGGGCCGAGCGCGGAAAGTTTACGCTTGTGCGTAAGTTCCGCTATCGGGTTGGTCTGGTCCATAAACTGCGAAAGTTGTGAAGAACCGAAAAATTCTCTTATCGCAGAACTAACGGGGCGCACGTTGATAAGGCTCTGCGGGGTAACGTCTTCCGGGGCCTGCGTGCCCATTCTTTCCCTTATTACTCTTTCGAGGCGGGCTATACCTATTCTGAATTGGTTCTGCAGCAGTTCGCCCACGCTTCTCACCCTGCGGTTGCCGAGGTGGTCTATATTGTCGCACGAGCCTATGCCGTGGCATAGGTCGAGATTGAGCGAAACGGAAGCCACTATATCGTCTACCGTTATATGTTTGTGGTTCAGTTTATCGGTAAGGGGTTTGATGGTCTTCTTCTGTTCGGCGGTAAGCCTTTCGGGAAGATCTCCCTTTTCTATTATTTCGTAGAATTCCTTGCACGCGGCCACGAATTTAAGACGAAGTTCCTTTCTCTTCAATTCGTTCTTCTTATCTTCGGGTTTTTCTTCGCCTTCGGGAATTTCCTTTTCTTCCACGTAGAAAAGTTCGTTTATCTCGCCCATAAAGCGGTCGGCCACTTCTTCCACCGTGCTTTCCTTCGCGGCTTCGTATATCTTTGCGGAGAATTTGAGCGAGGGATAATGCACTTTTTCCAAAAGTCCGAAGATTCTCGGATTAAGCCCCGTTATCACCCTGAAATCGGCGGTGTTGTTGGCTATTATCTTGTGTCTCTTTCCGTCTTCAACGCGAACGAACACTTCGTTTACGCCGCCGTTCATTATTTCTTTTGCCTTTTCTTCCGAAATAACTTCGCCCGCGGAAACGAGTACTTCTCCGTCTTCGTTTATAATATCTTCGTAAGCGGTTTGTCCCGCTATTCTTACGGCGAGATTGAGCCTCTTGTTGAATTTATATCTTCCGACCCGCGCAAGGTCGTAACGGCGGGGATCGAAAAACAGATTTTTAAGGTGTTGGCGAACGGCTTCGTCCGTGGGAACTTCGCCGGGGCGCAAACGCCTGTAAAGTTCAACCAGTCCGTCGCTTTCCGTTTTTGCGGTGTCCTTTTCGATAGTGGCGGAAATCATTCCGTTATCGTCGAAAAGCTCTTTTAGCGCGGAATCCGAACCGAAACCGAGCGCTCTCAACAAAACGGTTGCGGTAAGTTTGCGCGTTCTGTCAACGTGCACCCACAAAACGTCCTGCGCGTCCTGCTCGAATTCCAGCCAGGCGCCGCGGTTGGGTATTACGGTTGTGTTGTAGATTTCACGGCCGGTCTTGTCCACGGTGTAGCCGTTGTAAACGCCGGGACTCCTTACGAGTTGGGATACCACCACGCGTTCCGCGCCGTTTATTATAAACGACCCGTTGTCCGTCATGAGCGGAAGCTCTCCCATGAACACTTCCTGGTCCATAACCTCGTCGGTTACCTTATTTACAAGCCTTACTTTAACGCGCAAGGGAAGGGCGTACGTCGCGTCTCTCTCGCGGCATTCCTTTTCGGAATACTTCGTCTTGTCCGAAAAACTGTGATCGAGAAAGTAGAGCTCGAAGTGGTCGGAAAAGTCGGTTATCGGAGAAAAGTCCTCGAATACCTCGGATATGCCCTCTTTTATAAAGATATCGTAAGAATCTCTCTGCACCTCTATGAGGTACGGTATGGGCTGAACTTCCTTGATCTTGGAGAAAGTTCTCCTTTCCGTATTACCGAATTTGACGATTGGTAATTCTCGTGTCATCAAACACACTCCTTTTTTTTATACTGTTCAAACAATTGCCTTATACCACAAAATAGTGTATAATAAAAATTGCCGTACACAATATATGTCGTTTCGCGTAATTCCTTAATTTATTTGCCTTTTTGCGCCTGCGTTTTTTGCCGAAGGGGACAAAAGGGCACTATTACGGAATTATAGCATTTTAATATGATAAATCTTTTCCGTCAAGATGTCAAACGTTTTTCACGCCTAACGGAAAATTTTTTGTAAATTTATAAATTTTTTTATCGAAAGGAAGACGGATCGTATGCGTATCGACAAGTTCTTAAAGGTATCCAGAATATTAAAACGCCGCTCGGTGGCGAACGAGGCGTGCGGCGGCGGAAGGGTTTCGGTAAACGGAAAGGAGGTAAAACCCTCTTATAATCTGAAAGTCGGCGACGTGGTAGAAGTGCGTTTCGGCGGCGGCGCGGTGAAGTTCCGCGTGAAACTGCTTAAAGAAACCGTTCGCAAGGAAGAGGCCGAAACCCTTTACGAGATAGTGGAATAGTATTTTATTTAATGAACGCGGGAGCGCTTCCGGTAACCGCCCCGTATTTTCGCCCTTTCCCCGATCGGCAAAAGATGTAAAGAAAACGTTAAAAGCCCCGTTTATCGCGCATAAACGGGGCTTTTATCTTTTGTGAAAAATTCGTTATCTGTTTTTCAGACTGTCGCGTATCTCCATAAGAAGTTTATCCGTGGAAGACGGTTCCGCGGCTTTAGCGGCGGCTTCTTCTTCGGCTTTCTTCGCCGCTTCTGCGGCTTCGAGATCGCGTTTTTCGGCAAGTTCGCGTATTTCCTTCGGGCTCTTTCCCTCTTTTACCAGTTTCCTGTATTCTTCCTTCGAGAAACCGCAACGGGCGTTATCGGCGGTTTCGTGGGCTTTGTTGAACGCCTTTATAATAAGGAAGAGAACGAGCGCTATCAGTACAAAATTGATTATCGCCGTGATGAACGCGCCCCAATCTATATAAATGGATTTGGCAAGATCCACAACCTTTTCGCCGTTCGCTATTATTTCCGCGCCGGTTTCGTCTACCTGATATACTTTTTCAAGGTAAGTATAGATGCTGTCAAGACCGTTGCCGCCGGTTATCAAGAGTAAAAACCAGTTGATAACGGGCATGAGGATATGGTTCGTCAGGGCCGTAACTATTGCCGAAAACGCGCCGCCGATAATTACGCCTACGGCCATATCGAGAACGTTTCCGCGAGTAATAAACGCTTTGAATTCTTTAGTGAACTTGGACATTCGGTTTTTCTCCTTTTATTTTTTAACGCTCAGGGTTAACATATCTTATCAATAGTAATTTTGAAAGGCGATAAGCCGGTCAATGCTGCGTTAAAGCCCTCGTACAATACTTCTTGTATTGCCTTCGGTCTTTGCCTTGCCTTGACGGATCGATTGTTGTAACAAGTTACATTTGTAGATACGGCTTCTCGCCGTTCAAAACGTATTGCGCCGAAAAGAGCGTATTTTCAGGAGTTTTTACGCGAGTGTGAACGCAGACGTATTATAATACTTCAAGCGAGCAGTCGCGTAAAAGAACTGAAAAGCCGCCTTTTCGGTTGCTATTGATGAGGTGTGTTAACCCTGTCCGCGTTTTTTACCCATAGCTATACCCGCAAGCGAAATTATCGCCACCGATACGAGCGCGCCCGCGCCCATGGCGGAAGAACATCCGCTTTCCGCGGAAGACGAGGCGCTGTCGGAAGAGGTAGAGTAACTCGAAGTAAGGTAGTCGTCAACGGTTTTTTGGGCGGCGTCGCCGAGTTTGGAGGCTACTTTCGTCCACACGTAATAAACGTTGTTTTTGCCCGTGCCGGAAAGGAACGTTGCATAATCGGTATCTTCAAGGCCCTTCTTCACGTCGGCAAGTTCTTCTTCGTCGGTATAGATTTCTTCTATAAAGTTTTTAACGTCGTCTATTTCAAGGGCTTTCTTTTCGTAAGTCTCTTCGTCTTCTATTTCGAAGGCGAAAACGTAATCGAAATAATCGCTGCCGGATATGGTGCCCAGAACGTATTCTTTCTCACCCACCTTCACCACTTCGGGAGCGTACCAGGAAGTTGAGAACGTTACGGGCGAGATCTTCGCTTCCTCGCCCACGGTGAATTTAGAGGAAGCGGAAGTGGCGGTTTCGTCGTAAGTATAAGCCATTCTGTAATAAACGCCGCCGTTACGGCAGTAGATATATCCGTCCTTAACGAAAGCGAGCGTAGCGGAAGCCACGTCGGCAGAATCGTTTTCCACTTCAACGCCGAAGTAAGCGTCGTAGTCTTCTTCGAGCGAATAATTATAAGAACAAAGGCCCCGATCCGGATCGACGTACACTATACATTCGGGGCTCATAAACGCGTTCGCGGCGGAAAATACCGTTGCCGAGCCGTTACGCGTCATAACCGTTTTATCGCTAAAATTCACTTCGGTATCGGCGTTCAGATCTTCCCCGAGGAAAGCGTAATAAGTATCGGTTCCCGTGGAAGTATCTATATTCGCCACGGAGAAATATACGTATCCGTTTTGCGCGGCAACCAGCGTGAACGTTACGCCCTGTATGCCTTTGTCTTTATACTCCACGTCGGCGGAATTTCTGTTCGTTCCCGCGCCGTAAAGAATTTTTTCGGCCTTGTCCGCGCCGGCCGCAAGGCGGTAAACCTCGTTGAAACTTTCGGTTATGCCGAGTATTTCGTTATTCACGCTTCTCGTGAAATAAACGTATTTTCCGTCGGCGTCGTTATCGAATATATAAGAGGCGTATTCTTCTTTTGCCACCGTCTTTCCTTCGTCTGAAACCACGTAAATATAATTTTTGGTGGTATCGGCGCCGTTCTCGTTAACGGTTTCGCTGCCCGCGTAAATAACGTAAACTTTGCCGTTCGCCTCAACGAATCTGTAAGCGGCGGAATTATCCCCGGTGGAAGTAGCGAATTCCTTTATCCCCGTTCCGTCCGTGGAAACGTAGCAGAACTTTACGTCGGTATTCTGCACGGTACCGGTCTTGCTCTTCACGTTGCTCGGCGTGGCGAAATATATTTTTCCGCCGTAAACGCCTATGCCCGCGGAATAATCCCCCGTGGAAAGAAGTTTTGAAACCACAACTTCTTTTTCCGCTTTCGCGCCTTTGCCTATATCGCTCTTCTTAACGCGAACGAGCGCGCCTTTTTCCACCTTGCCCGCCGTGTTATCCGCCGTGTAAACTTCGCTGCCGTTGATAAAATAAACGTAATCGCCCGTTTCCGCCAGAAAACCGCCGTTGGACGACGCGTTTGCCGCGCTTGCGTCCTTAGAAACGGCTTTTTCCGCGGGATCGCACGCGGCGAACGCAAACAAAAAGCACGCGACGAGCGCTATAATGGCAATAATTTTTTTGCTCATAACGAACTCCTTCTCTCCGCGGTGAATTTCCGCGGAATTTTTGCTATGTCTTTCGCGTATATATAAAATACAAAATATAATCCGCGATAATATACTAATGTATTATACACTATAACCGAAAAATAATCAATCGTTTTGCGGATATTTTCTCACGATTTGCCAAACTTTTTGCGATTGATCGAACTTTTCGGGCGCCGCGGCGCAAAAGGCGGTAAACCATGATAAAATTTTTTACTATGCCCACTTTTTGCAAGATATCCGAAAAAGAGAGCCTTTCCGCATCAGAATCAAACGGATCGGGCGGGGCGGACTTTTCTCCCGAATTTTTTTCCGGAGCCTCGCCTGCCGAAAAAAAAGAAAGCGACAGGAAAAAATTCTCTCTCGGCGCGGGCGCGATGCTCGGAATTTTATCCGCGCACGCAAAAACCGCGGAGAAACTTTTCCGCGGCAAATAAAATATAATTTTGCGACAACACGCGTTTTACGGGGTTTATCGGTGCGCCGCGCCGGTGGCGTCCGCCAGATTTACAAGCCCGCATCTCTCGGCGGCGGCAGGTAATTCCTCTATGATTTTTTTACAGGCGAACGGCTCTACGAGGTTCTCCGCGCCTACGCCCACGGCGGTCGCCCCCGCGTACATCATTTCAATAACGTCCTCCGCCGAACTTATTCCGCCAACGCCCACCACGGGTATTTTAACCGCCCCGTAAACGTCGTAAACGCACCGAAGCGCCACGGGGAACAGCGCCTTGCCCGAAAGGCCGCCCTTTTTGTTGGCAAGAACGGGTTTTTTCGTTTTCAGATCTATACGCATCGCGGGCGCGGCGTTTATCAGCGTAACGCCGTCGGCTCCGGCTTCCTCCGCGGCGCAGGCTATCTCCTTTATATCCGCCACCATAGGTGAAAGTTTAACGAAAACCGCCTTTTTCACGCGTTTTCGCACTTTTTTGGTAACTTCGTACACCGTGTTCGGATAACTGCCGAAAGAAAGCCCGCTTTCCACGTTCGGGCAACTTACGTTCACTTCTATTATCCCAACGCTGTCGCTCGCGTCGAAGCGCGCGGCAACTTCCGCAAATTCTTCGGCTGAAAAACCGCAGGCGTTCGCTATCACTTTTTTCCGGTAATACTTTTTAAGTTCCGGCAGCAGCGTTTTGACCACCTCGTCCACGCCCGGGTTTTGCAGACCTATACTGCACACGGCGCCGGACGCGCACTCGGCTACGCGCGGCGTGGGGTTTCCGAAGCGCGGATTCAAAGTAGTGCCCTTTATCGCGATCGAACCGAGAATATTCAGATCGTAATACCGCGCGTGGTCAAGCCCGTAACCGAACGTTCCGCTCGACGGGATCACGGGATTATCCAAAATCATTCCGGCAAGATTTACTTTCAGATTCACCATACCAGATCCTCCTTTTCAAAAACCGGTCCCTCTTTACAAACGCGCGCGTGCCCGTAAGTAGTTTTACACGTACAGGCAAGACACGCGCCGAACCCGCAAGCCATTCTCTCTTCAAGCGAGTACGATCCGCCTCCCGTTGTTTTTTCATAAACCGCCTTAAGCATTGCGCGGGGGCCGCAGGTATAGTGATGCGTATATGAAAAGCTGCCTAAAACGTCGGTTACAAGGCCTTTTTTACCGTAACTTCCGTCAACGGTGGTAACGGTAACGCCAACGCCCAACGCCCTGAAATCCTTTTCCAGAAATATTTCGGACGCGGTGTTGAACCCTAAAACAACGTTTACTTCCCTGCCTTGCGCGGCAAGCCTTTTCGCTAACCCGTAAAGCGGGGGAATGCCGACGCCGCCGCCGATAAGAAGCGGGCGTTCGCCGCTTTTATCAAGCGAATAACCGTTTCCGAGCCCCACAAGAACGTCAAGTTTTTCGCCGGGTTTTACCCGTGAAAAAGCTTCCGTTCCCTTGCCCGCAGTTTTATATACGATAGTAAGCGAATTTTCGGAAAAATCGCATACGGAAAACGGGCGGCGTAAATAAAAGCCGCTCGTTTTTACGTTCACGAACTGCCCGGCCGCCGTTACCGACGAAGCGTTTCCTTCAAGCTCCATTCTGTAAACGGCGTCGGCAAGTTTATAATTCTGTTTCACGTTGAATATTTCCTGTCCTCTCATATAGCACCCGCCTTTTTTTATTTTAAGCCGAACCGGAAATTTTATTCTCGTTTGGGTTTTTGAAAAAGCCCGTATATCACGCGTTATTCAGTCATTCGCAATAAGTTTGTATATTTCGTTGCGGTTTACGTTCCTCTCTTTTGCCACCCTTTTTACGGCCTCTTTTTTATCCATTCCCCCGTCGATATACGCGCGCAGATGTTCCTCGGGGGAGATATCGTTAAAATCGTTTTTCTTTTTCGCGCCCTCCACTAAAAGAACGTATTCGCCGCGCGGTTCTTCCGTATAGCCGTCGGCAAGGTCAAAGCGCAACACGCTTTCGTGCAATTTGGTAATTTCCCTTACGGCGCAGGCCCTGCGGCTACCGAGCGCGGAATAGAGAAATTGCACGTCTTTAACTACGTCGTGCGGGGCGCTGTAAAAAATAAGCGTAGCGTCCGCCGAACGGTATTTTTCCAGAAGTTCCTTCTTCTCTTTCGCCTTTTCCGGAAGAAAACCGAAAAAAACGAAGCGCGACGCGTCAAATCCGCTCATAACGAGTGCCGGTACGAATGCGTTTGCGCCGGGAACTACGGTGTATTCCAACCCTCTTTCTATAAGCACTTTTATCAAGACGTTTCCGGGATCCGAAATTACCGGCGTGCCCGCGTCGGAAATCAACGCAACGTTTTTTCCTTCCGCCAGCATATCCGCCAGTTTATCGGCAGTTTCTTTCTCGTTGAATTTATGATACGATAAAAGCGGTTTTTTTATCCCGTACGCCGCAAGCAGTTTAAGCGAGTGTCGGGTATCTTCGCACGCGATGACGTCAACCGAGTTAAGCGTTTCCACCGCCCTGTACGAAATATCTTTTAAATTGCCTATCGGCGTTGCCACAACGTAAAGCATTTTTACTCCAAAAATATGATAATGCGTGATTTACGGGGTTAATTTTCAAACGGCGGCTCTATTTTAAGCGTGCGGCCGCCGCCTTTTACCCCTTCCGCAAATACGGTGTACGGCGCTTTGCCCTTTGCCGCGGCAAATTTAAGCCGCTTTGGTTCGATACCGTGTTTTCTCATATAAAACATAAGATCCACAAGCCTGTCCGCACGGTGAACTATACATAGCCTTCCACCGAATTTAAGTTTCAACGCCGCAACCGAAATCACGTTTTCAAGCGTTAAAGTTCCTTCGTGGCGGGCGATCGCATCGCTTTCGGAAACGCTTTTTTCGCCCGTTCCGGCCGTTTCGTAAGGAGGATTGCACAAAACAAGCGAAAAATAACCGTTGAACTCCTTGCCTATTTCCTGAACGGGTTGGTTATAAACGGTAAATTTTTCTTCAAGCCCGTTCATTTTCACCGTACGCAAACTCATATCGGCAAGTTCTTTCTGAATTTCAAAAAGGCGCACTTCCTTTACGGCGTTCGGGTGAAGAGCGTAAAAATGCAGGCCTACTATGCCGCTTCCCGAACAGAAATCCGCCACTTTTTCGTTTTTTGAGGCACGGGCGAATTTGGTTAAAAGAACGGCGTCGGAAGTAAATTTATAAAGCTTTTCGCTCTGTATTATTTTAAGGCCGCCGAGAAAGAGTTCTTCGGCCCTCTCCCCTTGTTTCAGCTGTGTTTCCATAAAAATAAAAGGCGCGGCGGCTTGCCGTGCCTTGATCTGGTTATTATTCCTCGCTGATTGCGGATACGGGGCACGCCTCGGCGCAGGAACCGCAGCCTATGCACTCGTCTGCCGAGATGTTGTACTGCGTATCTCCCTGGGTTATAGCAGATACGGGGCACTGGTCAGCGCAAGTTCCGCAAGAAATACAATCACTACCGATTTTGTAAGCCATTTTAATTTTACCTCCGTTTGTAAAGGCGTTTGCCCGCCTTTCGTTATGATATTATAACATATATATTATAATTTGTATAGCGTTTTTATAAATTTCCGCCGCAAAAAATTAAAAACGTCCGTCCGCGCTTCCTTCCCAAAGCAAGGCCGACGAATATTTTCAGCGTTTTATATTTGTTAAAAATTAACAAAATGCTCCTTGTCGGCCCTGCCCGTTTCCCGTTTTTGCTAATTTTGTTAAAAATTAACAGTTTTTTATAAAAATTTTTAAGTTTTTTCAAAAAAGTTGTGAAAATTGCTTTACAAGCCGTTTTGAATGTGGTATAGTATAATCGTTCTTAAGGGAACAAACGAAGTTGCTCATCATTTTCCCCCTTATCATATATTTTCCAAGAAGACCGTTGACGGACGTCGACGGTCTTTTTGGTTTCCGGATATTTTTTAGATTTGAAAAATGAAAACCTATAAAATTTTAACCCGTTTTCAAACGGTGGCTTTGATCTGATCTTTTATCATATCGAGCCTGCCCGAGATATGGTAACTGAAATATTCGTCTCCACAGAAAATAAGGTGGTCGTACAGGATCACGCCCTGCACGTTCATAACGAGAGCCAGCCTTTTAGTGGTGAGATCATCCGCCGCGGAAGGATGCACGTTTCCGCTGAAATGGTTGTGAGCCATTACCGCGGAATGGGGCGACGTTCTTGCGATTTCCCCCGCTATCTCCTTTACGTTCACGCTGATTTCCGCGCGGTTGTAATCGGTATACACAAATTTTCTGATCATTTCCCCGTTCTTTCCGAGCAGGGCTATCACGAGTTGTTCCACCTCGGCGTCTTTGAAGTACTCTTTGAAAAACGAAACGGTATTGTAAACGTTCGGCGTTTTTTCTTCGTTTGCGGAAGGCGAATAACTTTCAACTATTTTTCCGAACACCTTGAAAAAAGCCGCCGTTTTTTGTCCTACGCCCTTCATGCCGAGCAAAGATTCGGGAGGGGCGGAGATTATCCCTTTGATTGAGCCGTAATATTCCAATAATTTCACGGCCACGGGTCTTACGTCCGCCCGCGGAACGGACAGGCAAAGAAGTAATTCAAGGGCTTCCGTTTCGGTAACGGAAGAATCTTCTTTCAGAATTTTGGAATAAAGTCTGCTGCGGTGTCCTTCGTGCATGGTTTCCTCGTAAAAAATAAAAAAATAGGGCAAATACATTTTACCATATTTTGGAAAAAGTGTATAATATTATAAACGGTAAAATACGTATTTTTTCAAAAAGGGGCGCGGATATGTCAGATTATTTTAACGAAATAACCGAAAAAGTAAAAGAATTGGTAAGGATAAACAGCGTTGAAGCGCCCGCCCTTCCCGGAAAACCGTTCGGCGAAGGCGTTGCCGAAGCGCTGCATTATATGCTGGAACTCGGAAAAAGTCTCGGCTTCAAAACTACGAATTACGATAATTACGTAGGCGAAATAGAGTGGGGCGAAGGCGAAAAAACGCTCGGAATCCTCTGCCACGTAGACGTGGTTCCCGCGGGAAAGACTGAAGCCTGGAAACACCCGCCGTTCTCCGCAACCGAGGAAGACGGTAAAATTTACGGCCGCGGCACGATGGACGATAAGGCCCCCGCCGTTATATGTCTTTACGCCATGAAAACGCTTATGGACGAAGGCTTCGTTCCGAAACAGAAAATAAAACTGATTTTAGGATGCGACGAGGAAAGCGGCTGGCAATGTATGGCACACTATAAAAAAGTGGCGAAAATGCCGGATTACGGCTTTTCTCCCGATGGGAGTTTCCCCGTGATCTATGCGGAAAAAGGCATTTTGCATCTGAAGTTTGATTTTTTTACAAATTCTTTCCTATCCATTATAAAGGGCGGCGAGCGCCCGAACATGGTTTGTGACGAATGTTACGCTTACGCGCCCATTCCCTACCACGCCGAAAGTTTCAGAATGACGCTTGCCGACGGGAAAAAGCAGAATTATATCCTGCCCGTAAGTAAATTGCTGGTAAGACAGTTCGGGCTTGACGTTCGCGCGGACGGAACGGTAAAAGCAACAGGCAAAAGCGCGCACGGCTCCATGCCGGAAAAGGGTGAAAACGCCATTCTCACGATACTGAAATACCTTGAAGGCGTGGGCGCGGTGGGCCCGGAAATAAGAGAAATCTTCTTTGACGACGCGCTCGGCCTTACCAAGCTTCACGACGAAACGGGATACCTTACGATGTGCCCCGGAATTATAGATAAAGGCGAATTCGATAAATTTATAAGTCTTACGGTGGATATACGCTATCCCGCAAGCCTTAAAAAAGAAGAAGTGCTAGATAAATTCATAAGAAACGGAATAAAATACACGGTGCTTGAACACCAGCCGCCCCTCTACGTAAAAAAGAACGATCCCCTTATAAAAACCCTGCTCGGCGTTTACAACGAAGTTACGGGAAGAACGTCCCGGCCGATAGCGATAGGCGGCGGAACTTACGCAAGGGCGCTTCCATTGGGCGTGGCTTTCGGCCCCGAACCGGAAGACGAGGAAGCCACCGTTCACGAACCTAACGAGTATATTTCGCTTAAATGTATAAAAGAAACTTACGGAATTTATACCGAAGCAATTAAAAAACTTACCGAATAACAAAATGAAAAGCGGCCGTTATCTCACGTAAACGCCGCTTTTTTTATCCGTCGTTTTCTTTCAGAAAAACGTTGCCGCACAAAACTTCCGAATACGAATACGTAGTTTTCCCGCGGAAGTCTTCAAGCGGGCTTACCGTGAAAAGCGCAGGGTATATTCCCGTTACTTTTCCGTTAAAACGGGCGAACTTGTTTCTGCCTAAATTTACCTTTACAAAAACGTTATGCCCGTACAGCTCCTTTATTTTTACCTTTACCGAATTAAGATTGCCCGTAGTTATTATCATATTGAAATGATTGACAATCTTTTGCGCGTATATACTTCGTAATAAACGATGCCTTAAAAAATATTAGCGCGCCGCGCCGATACGTCCGTTAAAAATCGTCTTCCTCGTCGTCGAACATTTCGTCCTCGGCGTCCTCTTCCTCAAAATCACGCTCGTCTATGGGAGAGGTATCGAAATCGTCCGGCTCGTCGTCGTAATACATTTCGTCTTCCTCTTCTTCGTCGTCGAAAAGCTCGTCGGCTTCTTCCTCTTCGAGTTTGGAAAGCGAAAGCATCTCCTCGTCGTCGTCCTTCGCGGTGGGGATAAGGTCCTCGTCCTCGTCAACGTAAGCCTTCCACCCTTCGTCTTTATCTATATCCACTTCCTTTTCGGTGGTAAGTTCAACTTCCTCTCTGCACTGTTCGCACATTTCTTCGGATGCGTCTATATAATTCTGTTTGCATCTCGGGCAAAGTATCTGATTGTCGTCGTCATCGTCGTCTATTGCGAAAACGAGCTGCGGACCGAGTTTCAGTTCGGCTTTGCATACCTGGCAATATTCTTCTTCTTTCTTTATATAATTAAGTTCGCATCTCGGACACTTGATGTATTCCGCCATTTTTTCTCCTTAAAGATACAGGTGATTTTTGCTGAATTTGCGTTTTCTTAAAATAAACGTTCCCTTCGTTTTTATTATTATATTTATTTGACATGCTTTTGTAAACTGTTTTTCATCAAAAAAATAAAAATTTTCACGCCGTAAAAAAACGGGCCGTGTTTTTTTTCTGTTTACGCGTATTTTTTTTATGATAAAAATAATCCATTCAATCTCATTTTTATAAAAATCCCCCGTTTTTCACGCGTTAAACTTTATTTTATGTAAATTACCGTTTTTCCTTTTTCCACGGCGTAACGCGTGGTGTAGTAAGTTCCGCTGCCGGTTCTGAACAGATACGAAACGCAAACCGAAGAATTATCCACCATATATCTGTTTCTTTCTTTCATACACGCTTCGTTGTATTTTTCGTAAAGCGTAACCACTTCGTCGGAAACGGAAATATACTTTTCGTATTCCGCCTTCTTTTTTCTGCCGTAATTATCCGCCTGGCCGGAATAAGGAACGCAGGCGATGATTTTTATATATCCGTACTTTTCCTTAAGTTCTAAAACCAGCGAAAAACAAAGCATATCGAATCCCACGGCCATTCCGCAAAGAAAAACGCAATATCCATCGTTTATAAGTTTTTCTATAACGTTTTTCAACGCTTCTTTATCCAAACTTTCTTTTATTATTCTGTGGCCGGTAAAACACACAGCCTTTTTTACGTCGTAATTCACAGAGGTTTCTTTCTCTCCCTGCCGTTCCCCCTCGGATAAAGAGAAGGAGTATTTTCTATCTTTTTTATTACTATTATATTTCTTTTTCCGAAATTTTCCGGAAGACTGAACGGATTTACGCTTTCAATTTCGCCGCCAAGCGTTTTAACCGCGTTTTCGGCGGCTTTTATCTCTTCCGTGTTATCTCCCTTATACGCTATAAAGCTTCCGCCTTTCTTTATAAACGGAATACAGTATTCGCAAAGAACGTTCATCGGCGCCACCGCCCTTGCCGTAACGCAATCGAATTTTTCTCTCAATTCCCCTTTGGCAAGATCTTCCGCCCTGCCGCAAATAACTTCAACGTTTTTCAAAGAAAGTTCTTTTATAACGTAGTTCAGATAATCGCATTTTTTTCCGGTTGCCTCAATAAGCGTGAAAGAAAGATCTTCTCTTAATATTTTAAGGGGAATCGAAGGAAAGCCGCCGCCGGAACCTATTTCGCAGCAATCCGCTCCGTAAGGAAAAAACTTTTCGCCGAGGGCGCTGTCCAAAAAATGTTTTATTATAATTTCATTTTCTTCCGTAACGGAAGTAAGATTCATAACCTTATTATATTCTCTTAAAATACTACCGAAAAGTTCTAATTTTTTCTTCTTTTCTCCGTCTATTTTTACCGAATAACCGCCGAATAATTCAATCATGCCGTAATTATAGCAAATACTTTTATATTTATCAAGAAAATAAAGGTATAATTTTATCAACACGGTGGATAACTTTGTGGAAAAAAATTTTTTAATTTATTATTATACGCATAATTTTATAATTATAAAATTATACATTTCAAAAATCTTTCCGTTCGTTTTACTTATTCTATCTTTACAACTATTCCACAATTTTCAAATCCTTAAAATTAAATTTATCAACATTATAAAACAATTGATTTTTTTTTTATATTTATTTATAATATAATTACTTATAGAACGTAAACGAAGAAAATTCTACATTTCCACAAACCTATACTTATACTAAAAATAAAATATAACAATAAATATTTAATTAAGGAGAGCTAAAATGAAACTTTTATGCGAGGGTTTGGATTTATCCAACGCAATACTTAAGGTTATAAAAGCGATAAGCGCAAAAACCCCGAACGAAATACTTGAATGTATAAAACTCACCGCGAAGGGAGATTATCTTACCTTGCTTGCAACGGATACCGAAATAGCGATAGAAAAGACCATACGCGCAGAAATATTGGAAGAAGGCGAATGTTTAGTTCAGGGCAAACTTTTCAGCGAACTTATAAAGAAACTTGAGGAAGAACAGCTTGAACTTTCGCTTGACGGCAACGCCCTTAAAGTAAGATATTCCGAATCCGAAGGTCATATTCAGACGAAGGAAATAGAGGATTATCCTTCCATAAACAAAAACATAAGCGAAAGTTCCTTCACTATGAGCCAGAAGGATTTCAAAGATCTTATAGGAATGACGGCTTTCAGCTGCTCGCAGGACGACGGCAGGCCGATTCTTAAAGGATGCAAGATAGAAGTTGAGGAGGGAAGAGTGATCTGCGTCGCGTTGGACGGATTCCGCCTTGCGGTATGCAGAAGGGAACTTGCCCATTCCACCGGCAATTTCAGCGCGATAGTTCCATCGAGAACGTTAGTTGAGATAACGCGCCTTCTCGAGCGTGACGAAGATATGGTTACCGTTGTTATACAGAAAAACATGCTTATGGTAGAAGTATCTTCAACAGTGCTTATATCAAGGCTTTTAGAGGGTGAATATCTTAACTACAAACAGATAGTTCCCGTTGAATTTTTAACGAGAATTAGAGTTTCGAGAGAGCAGTTATTAAACAGTATAGAAAGAGCCGCCATCGTTGCGCGCGGAATGAAAAATCTTATAAAGTTCGACGTAAAGGAAGGCAGCGTTACCGTTTCGGCAAATTCGGAACTCGGAAAAGTTGAAGAAAAAGTGCTTGTAAACCTTGAAGGAAGGGAAGTGGTTATAGCGTTCAACAGCAAATATCTTACCGATATTTTAAGAGTAATAGAAGACGAATTCGTTTATATATACCTCAACTCGTCGATAGCTCCGTGCGTTATAAAACCTTTCAGCGGCGACGAATATCTGTATCTTATACTTCCCATAAGGATAAATAATAATTAAACAGTTGACAAAATAATTAAAATTTAGTAAAATCTTTAAGTTAAAAATAAATAATAAGGATGAATAAAGGCTATGAAAAGAACATACCAACCCAAAAAAAGACAGAGAAGTAAAGTTCACGGTTTCAGAAAGAGAATGCAGAGTAAGAGCGGCAGGAACGTTCTTAAAAGAAGAAGACAGAAAGGACGCCATAAACTTTCCGCATGAATTGAGTAAAGACGGCGGACTTAAGTCCCCCGTCTTTTTATCCTCGTTATAAAATGGAATACAGATTGAAGCGGAATAAAGATTTTCAGTTTTTATTTAACCGCGGCAACCGTAAACAAACGGCAAACTTAATAATGATCTATCATAAATCGCGCGGATTGAAAGTAGGTTATTCGGTAAGCAAAAAACACGGTAAAAGCGTTGTGAGAAACAGGATAAAACGTTTGCTTCGCGCCTCTTTCAACGAGCTGAAAAATAACGTTAAACCCTGTTATTATATAATTTTTCTTCCGCGGGTGAAAGATTATTATTCTTATTCCGTTTTTTTGAAAGATATGAAGTATCTTCTTGAAAAGGAAGGAATTACGGAATGCTGAAAAAACCGATAATCGCGGTGTTCCGCTTTTATAAAAAATTTATATCGCCCTTGCTTCCGGGAAAATGTATATATACCCCCACGTGTTCCGAATACGGGATCGAGGCCGTTAAAAAACACGGCGCGGTGATAGGCGTTTATTTAACGGTAAGGCGCATTATAAGGTGTAATCCGTTCCGTAAAGGCGGGCTGGATCCCGTTCCCGATAAAAAAAGCGTATACAAATGGCTTGTTTGATAAATAAAGCAAGGAAAAGTATCTAATAAGGAATCATTTGAAAAAATTATGATATTAACGGCTCTTATGGTAAAGGTTTTTCCTTTGACCGATTACGGGTTTGATCTTAATTTCATAGGAAAATATATAGGCTGGCTTATAAGTATTACGGGAAGCGTAGGCATGGGAATAATTCTGTTCACGCTTACGTTAAGGCTTATAGTTCTGCCTTTCGATATTTTTTCAAAAATAAAAACCAAAAAGAACGCCGCCAAAATGGAAGAGATGCGGCCAGAGCTTGAAAGGCTTCAGAAGCAGTACGCGCACGATAAAAATCTGTACAACCAAAAGATGCTTGCCCTTCAGAAAAAGAACGGGTATTCCCCTCTTTCGGGATGTTTGCCGGCCATTCTTTCGCTTATCATTTTTATTATAGCCATAAACGCGTTCAGAACGTATTCCGCCGTTTCAATGGCAAACGAGTATAACGATATTATAAAACACTATAATTACGCGGTTGAATCTTTAACCGTAAACGGTGAAAACGCGGATATGTACGAAATGGAAAACGGCGTTTTATCCGTGAAAAACGGGGTTTTTTACGATAGAGCGGAAGTTATATACCCCGAAGGCAAAGGTCTTAAAGACGTTGTGAACAAAGACGGTGAAAACGTATTTTCGTTAAAAATCGACGGCGAAAACAAATTCACGGCGGAAGGATCCGCGTATATAGACGAAATAAAAGCCGACCTCGGATTATACGCGGGCGCTTTCATTAAAGACGAAAACGGTATATATTCGGTTGACGACGGCATGGCGGAAGATAAGAACGCTTTTTACGCCGGTTGCACCGGAGAGATAATAAAGGTAACGGTAAACGCCTACCTTGAAAAGGAAGTTACCGCCCCCGCGAACGAAAACGTAAAAGAGGCGTACGAAAACGGGGATATTCTTAAATCTTCGTTTCTTTGGGTAAAGAACGTTTGGATGCCCGACGTATCTTACGAACATCCCGTAGTTTCCGACTCAAAGAATTTTCAATCGAAAATAAGCACGGCGGCAACCCGTTCCTGCTCGTGTGACAGAACGCTTCTTCCGGTAGACCAATCGGTTTACGATACCGTAACGGCGGGATTATACAAACAGAAAGAACAGGCCAACGGCTATTTTATAATGGTAGTGTTATCGATTATTACCATGTTTCTTTCTCAATTCGTTATGCAGAAGATGCAGAAAGCGCAACTTGAACTTCAATCGGTTGACGGCCAGGCCGCGATGACGCAGAAGATGATGATGTGGATAATGCCCGTAATGTTCGGTTTCTTTGCGTTCAGTTACTCAACGGCTTTCAGTATTTATATGACGGTAAGTTCCGTGCTTTCAACCGTTTCCAGCGTTTTGATAAACGTTCTTATCGAGAAAAACATTTCCGTAGGCAAAGCGGCGAAGGCGGCTACGGGAAGAAGTAAAAAGGAAATAAACCGCATAGAGAAAGAAAAAGCCGCCGCCGAGGAAGAGGCAAAGGCGAAAGAACTTGAAAAAGAACAGAAGAAAAACTTAAAAAAGAAAAAAGAAAACGAGTAAATAAGCGGGCGGGCAATCGGCCACCCGGAAAATATAGGAGATAAAATATGGAAGAAAAGTTTTATGCCGGCAAAACGGTGGAAGAAGCCGTTGCCGAAGGGCTGAAAGAACTCGGCTTGAACGAGGACGAAGCGGTTATCGAGGTGCTTGAAGAGCCCACGAAAGGTTTTTTGGGATTAGGGGCAAAGGCGGCAAAGGTAAAGGTGAAAAAAAAGCAGACCGAAGGACAGAGAGCGAACGAGTTCGTTGAAGGACTTCTTGAAATTCTTCATATGCCGGCCACAACCGAACTTACGGAAGATGAAAACGGCGTTACCATAAACGTAATAACAACGTCGTCCTCTACCGTTATAGGTTACAGGGGCGAAGTTCTTGACGCTATTCAGTGCCTTGCGGGCGCCGTTGCAAACACCGGAAAGGACGAATATTCGAGGGTTGTAGTCGATTGCGAAGGCTACAGGGGAAAACGTGAGGATACGCTAAAAAATCTTGCCGAAAAACTCGCTTCAAAAGCGGTGAGAACGGGAAGAAAAGTTTCTTTGGAACCCATGAACCCGTTTGAAAGAAGAATCATTCATTCCACCCTTTCCGACAATTCCGAAGTAAAAACGGTGAGCGAAGGTAAAGAGCCCAACAGGTATATTTCCATCATTCCCAACAATATGAAACCCGGCCGACCCATAAGGGAAGACCGCCGCGCCCACGGCGACAGGAACGACCGCCGAAACAACCGTAACGGCGACCGTAAAGGCGGTTACAACCGTGAAAAAAGAGGAAATTCCGGCTTCACTTCTCTCGCCTCTAAACCCGCTAAAAAGAGCGGTTTCGGCGGAACGTATCTCGGCAACAGCCTTAAAGACGGAAATGCCGAAAACAACTGATAAAGCGTGATTTAAGCAGTTTATAAAAAAACCGTGGTCGGTAACGGCCACGGTTTTTTTACACTGATTTTTTATTTATCAAAGTTTCGTTACCGTACCCGAAAGAAGCGGAATACCGCTCGGCGCGCATACGAAGTACAGGAACGGGCGATTGAATTCCAGGCGCAGCATATCTTCGCCGGAAGGAGCGGAACTGCTCTTTCTGCCCATCTCTATTTTTACGGTGGCGGCGCCTTCTAACCCCGCTTTGTTTATCTTTATTTTTACTTTCTGTTCGGCGTCGGCAATATACAGCCCTATCGGATCGTCCGTCATTTCTGAAAAGTCTGCCAAATACCTTGAAAACGCCTCTATCATCCCCAAATTTCTCAATACGGGTATCAGCGGCAGAGTATTTTCGCATTCAAATTCGGGGAAGATATAGTAAGCCCCGCGCGGATCGACGTTATTCATCAGCGAGTAAAGTTCTTTTCCTGTGAAACCTGCCAGAAAATCGTTGAAATCCACCTTTTCGCCGGGCAGAACCGCAAGCATATAGTACCCGTCTTCCATAAATCTTTTTACCGCGTAAGCGTTTTCGCTTGCGTAAAGAGCGCTTTCGCCGTTGAAACAGGCTGCTCTCCCCTCGCTTCCGTCCAGATTTTTGAACAGTCTTTCTCCCAGATCTTCGCCTTCGCCCGTCCATTTACCTTTTATATAAAGCGCGGTGATAAGTTCCATAACGGCGTCCTGACCGAATTTTTCGATAACGTTATCTATTTTTCCCTCGGTTTTATTGTACGCCCAATTATTGATAAGTTTCAACGCCTTATCGTCGAACGGCAGAGAGAATATTTCGGGCGAGTAGTACGAAGCCAGTTTTTCTAAATAACTCTCCTTTACGTATTCGCCGTAATCGTCTTTTATCCACACGGAGTTTGCAAGCGAAACCTTCGTATTTCCCGCGTTTTCGGCCACTTCTTTGTAAACGGAAAGGTTAATGGCGTTTATGTTTTCAACGGAATTGTGCATGGCGGCAAGCATTTCGTCAAGCGTTTTACCCGCTGCGCCGTTCACCGTCATACCGAGCGCGGTATAAACCGGCAGCGGGGCGAACAGTAAATTGTCCCCTTCGGTTGCCGAAAACAATTCTGCGGTAAAATCGTAAAAGCCCGTTTTCTGTTCGTCCGAAAGCGAAACCGTATCGGCCATAGCCATTACCTTGCCTATACGGAAAGTTTCATAGCCATCGTTTTTTCTTACGTTGCACCCGACGGATAAAAGAACGACCGCCGAGATCATAAAACATATAAATTTTTTCATAAATAGCCTCCTTTCTATATTGCGGATTTTACATTGAAGGTATTCTCTTCGTATATATAGACCGTCAAAAAGCCGAAAACGTTACGTAAAATGCAACTTTTATTTATAATATTATAGTACAACGAAAAGCTTTTGTCAATAATACGGAGAAAGAACGCGCGTTTTTCAGACGACGAAAAATACGGAAAACGTGAGAAATAGGCGCTTTTCGCAAATAAATTGCCCTGCGGAAAAATTTTTCCGCAGGGCAAAACAACCCGTATAATATAGCGGTAAAAGGTTTTACGCCTTGGGGCCGGCTTTTACAAGGGCCTTGCCCGCTTCGTTTGTGGTGTACTTTTCAAAGTTCTTAACGAACCTTCCGGCAAGGTCTTTCGCCTTTTCTTCCCAAACGGAAACGTCGGCGTAAGTGTCTCTCGGATCGAGGATCTTCGGGTCCACTCCGGGAAGAGCCGTGGGAACTTCAAAATTGAAGTACGGGATATTTTTGGTGGGCGCGGTGTTGATGGATCCGTCTAAAATAGCGTCGATTATACCGCGGGTATCCTTTATGGAAATGCGCTTGCCGGTGCCGTTCCAGCCGGTGTTCACAAGGTAAGCCTTCGCGCCGCTCTTCTTCATCTTCTTTACCAGTTCTTCGGCGTATTTCGTGGGGTGGAGTTCGAGGAACGCCTGACCGAAACAAGCCGAGAAGGTGGGCGTGGGTTCGGTTATGCCGCGTTCCGTTCCCGCAAGTTTAGCCGTAAAGCCGGAGAGGAAGTAATACTGCGTCTGTTCGGGCGTGAGTATGGAAACGGGGGGCAGAACGCCGAACGCGTCCGCCGAAAGGAATATAACGTTTTTCGCCGCGGGCGCGGAAGAAACGGGGCGAACTATTTTTTCTATATGGGTTATGGGGTAAGAAACGCGGGTGTTTTCGGTAACGCTCTTGTCGGCGAAATCTATTTTGGCGTTTTCGTCAAGCGTAACGTTTTCCAGAAGGGCGTTGCGTTTTATGGCGTTGTAAATGTCGGGCTCGCTGTCTTTATCGAGGTTGATGACCTTCGCGTAGCAGCCGCCTTCGAAGTTGAACACGCCGTTATCGTCCCATCCGTGTTCGTCGTCGCCTATAAGCAGGCGTTTGGGATCGGTTGAAAGGGTGGTTTTGCCCGTTCCGGAAAGGCCGAAGAATATCGCGGTGTTATCGCCGTTCAT
>JAGCZN010000066.1 GCA_017959995.1 Clostridia bacterium | reverse complement strand
ATCGAGCGTATCGAGTATCTGCCCGAGGGAAAGTTCCCACGGCTGCCACCAGACCGTTATATCGTCCGCCACAGCCTTTACCGCATCCAACACTTTAGTCAAGAAAACAGACAATCTTTCCGCAAGAGGAACGCCTGCACAGAGCGGGCAACCGCCGAATTCGCTACAGAGCCACGCGTGCTGGTCGTAAGTGTATATCATAACGTCTTTGACTGTCGGAAACCTGCGGAAAAAACCTGCGACTTTTTCACATTCTTCCGCTATGATGTTTTCGTCGGAAATACAAGCGGGCGTTATATAGGGCGTAATGTTAGCCTCGTGCCCGAGTATCTTTATCCGCGGCATACCGAAGTGAGGCAAGCCCTTCATGCCGTGTTTGCAGAGGACGGCTTCCCTGCGCTTCAACTCTTTTTCGGCATCCCCCTCGACGTGTTCGAAATTCAGCACTTCGTTCTTGGGGCGGTTGTCCCACGCGATATTCATCTGAACGGTGTTGAAGCCGATGTCCTTAAGGATCTCCATCTGCTCGTCAGACCATTCTATCTCGGGAATTATGGGGTTTCCGACCATACCTATCTTATAAATAACGTCTTTCATATCTTTCTCCTTATATCACTCGTTTTTTAAGCCCAAAGCGAACTTCGGGAAATCGAGCAACTTGCCGCGCTCGGTAAAAATTACGCTGTACGTCGCGTCCTGCGAGGTAGTTCTCGTGAGCCTGTAAACAAACTCGTTAGAACCCTTTTCAAGGGTTATTTCGGCAAAGCGTTTTTCGGGATAGTACATACCTACCTCGTCGTTTTTTACGATCAGTTCGCCGTTCAGATATATCTCCATACCATCGTCGCAACCGACCATTATACGAAGTTTGCGCTCCTCTCGGGAGAAGATCTTTCTCTTGACGTAAACCACGCACGGGCAGAGACAATCGGTGAAGTCGCTCATGCGGAAAACATCGGTAAACAGGTTTTTGGAGCCGACGCTTTCGAATTTATTCACATCAATAAAACGCGTATTATAATCGGCGACGAAAGAGAGGTGATATTTCCTTATATTCTCGTCTTTATTCCCTTCCGCGCCGTCAAAAAAATCGTAGTAGCTCGAATATTTTTTAACGTCTATATTATACGGCAGGGTGAGGAAAGGTCTGCTCACGCGATAAGTTACGGGCGTTGCAAAGCCGAAGGAAAATTTTTCCTTACCTATTCTCACCGAAAATTCGGAAACGTCGTTTACAAAAGGCGACTGTTCCATCGAGCAAACGAGGCTTATGAAAGTATCTTCCCCAACCGTTTTTATCTCTTTTATTATACAATTATAACCTTTCGGCGGAATTATCTCAACTTCTTTTTCGCTGAACGGCGGTAAATTCCGCGCGAGAAATTCCACCGTTTGACTTTCTCCCGGCGCGAGCGCGGGCGAATATACCGCGGGGCGAAAATACGGGACTTTTTCGGGCGTGAAGTCGAATTTTTCCGCGCCTTCCATTGCGTTGCCGTGTTTTTCGGAAAAGTACGCGCCGTACCTTGCTATGTCGTAAGAAAATGCCTTTATGGAACCGCCGTAGTCATAGCACTTGGCCAGGGTAACGAGCGGAACGTCGTCCCTTCCGAGCGTTTTCAGCAGGGCTTCGCCGCCGTTATATATACCGTAGAGCGCGCCGCAAATGCCCACGGTGCAATCGGTATCGTAGCCGAACCCGTTCACCATGCGGCACATTTCGGCAAAATCGCCGAATTTGCGCATAACGCCTATTATCACGAAAGCCACGTTCTGAAAAACGTTGGTGCAGTCCGGGTGGCCGTAGCGGGAAATAACGCGGGCATATATATCTTCCTCGCCGAGTTCGGATCTGCAATAAGATATGGTTTCCTCTGCCATCGCGCGGAATTTGCAGGCGGGCAAACGCTCCGCCGCCTTAGATACAGCCTCTTCTATCGGCACGCCTTCAAACGCTATGGAATCGAGCGCGCTCAAAAACATTATGGAAACGACGGACTCCTGCGAGTGATCGAGAATACCGTCGCGGCAGGCGTATTCCATCGCCCTTTCGGGATCGCACGGGAAAAGGCAGCCCCACAGTTCCCCGCGTATAACGGCGCCCATGCCTTCGGAATAAAAATAATTGTTGAACACGCCCGAATACGGCGGCATTATTCCCCTCTCGTAATTCTTTTTGAAGTAAGCGTATTCGCCTGCGGAAAATTCGTATTTTTCACAGAAATACCGGGCGAGAATATCCGATGAAACGTATTCGCCGTACCTTTTCACGGCGGAGAAAAACAGCAGTTGCAGGTCAAGGTCGTCGTTCACGAGCATACCGTCCACGACGCTTTTATCGAATGGAACGTCAAGCCGCTGTTTCATTCCTTCATAGGGCGCGCCGAAAGTGCCGCCCACGCTCTTGCCGACGTAGCAACCGAGAACTTTATCGCGATAAGTTTGGTAATTCAGATCCATAAACGAAATTTCCTTTTTAATTGAGTAATTCATCCTTTCAAAGCACCTTCCGAAACGCCTTGTATCAAAAACCTGTTCGACGCGAAGAAAAGCACTATCATCGGGAGCATACATAATACCGCGTCGGCGTAAATTCTTTCCCAACGTGTACCCTGCCCCATCATTCTGCCGTAAAAGTTCTGCAACGTAGGCATAAGCGTGCGCTTTTTTGCCTGCAACAACAAGACCGGCATGGTAGTATCGTTCCAGATGCTTATGGACTGTATCAGAACGAGCGTAGCGATCGTTGCGACCGACAACGGGAAAAATATTTGGAAAAACGCGCGGTAGAGCGAGCAGCCGTCAAGTTTAGCCGCTTCCTCCAAATCCTTCGGCGCGGTAGAGAAAAAGCCGTTGAACAGGAAGATCGCCATGGGCATTCCGCTTGCCACATAATACAATATTATCCCGATATAGGTGTTTTTCAGCCCCATGACGACGATAAGTTTAAGTTGCGGCAACAGCATGGTGTACGTAGGAAGCGTTATTCCGAGAACGACGTACGAATACAATATACGCATAACGCGACCGCGACTTCTGCCGAGAACGTAACCCGCCATCGCGCCGAACAGCACGAGTAACGCGATCGATCCGAAAACGATTATAACGTTGTTGAGCAGAAGGCTGAAATATTTCTGCTTTTCGAGAACATATTTGAAATTATCGAGATATAATTTACTTGGTAGTGATAGCGGGTTAGCGTAAAATTCTCTTATGGTCTTGAACGAGTTCGTGACGAGCAGATACAGAGGAAAAACCATTATGACGATCACGGGTATCATCAACAGCGTGACTGCGCTCTTTTTTATTTTTTTACCTGTTATCTTCATATGTCCGCCCCCCTTTTGGTGAGAAGTTTCTGCGTGACGGTAACGAGCGTAAACGCGAATATGGTCACCACCATACTCATAGCGCAACCGAGACCGACTTCGTACCCGCCGATGGAGCGTTCGACTATCCAAAGGTTGATCACCTTTGAAGCGGTACCCGGCCCGCCGCCCGTAAGTAGCGCGATCATATCGTAAGTTTTAAGCGAATTTATAATAAGTAAAATAAGGTTTATACGTAAGGACGGCGAGATCAGTTTCCAGGTTATATGGTAAGTCTGCCGCCAGTAACCCGCGCCGTCTATTATTGCCGCCTCGTAGAGTTCCTTCGGGATACTCTGCATATTCGCAAGATAAATGAGCGCGGTCTGACCTACCTGATTCCACACGCCCGTTATGACTATCATCATTATCACGGTGCTTTTGTTGCCGAGCCAGTTCTGCGTAAGTCCGCCGAGGCCGAAAGACGTGAGAAGCCTGTTCAACGTGCCCATGTTATCGTCGCTTATAACCGGAGAATAAAATTCTTTGAACAGAAAACCGACGATTATGCCGCTGACGAGCATAGGCATAAAGAAACTTATCCTAAGCACCGTGGTAATACGGGATTTGCGATTGAGCATCAGCGCCACGAAAAACGCGACGAAAATAAGCGTTACCGAGTTCAGCACGGCGTAATAGATCGTTACCGGTATCGTACTGAAAATATCGGGATTTCTGAACATATCGGCATAATTTTTGAACCATACCCAGTTCGTTTGGGTAGTTATGCCGTTCCAATCGGTAAAAGAATAATAGACGGACGTTAAAACGGGAATGAAAAACAATACGGTAAATATAAGATACGCAGGGAAAAGAAATACCGCCTGCGCGAATTTATCGCTCGTTACGATAGCCGCAAATCCGCCTTTTTTACGTTTTGCCATAATTATCCTCTATGTATT
>JAGCZN010000065.1 GCA_017959995.1 Clostridia bacterium | reverse complement strand
GATTCAACCGATAAAACAAAGGTTTTGTAACCAAGGAGATAATTATGATATTCAAGAAGGACAATTTCAGATTCAAACGACTCGGGTTTATGGTGGATTGTTCACGCGGGGCGGTTCCGAAAACGGAAACGATAAAGAAACTGGTGGATTACCTTTCCGAATTCGGGTATACTTACCTTGAACTTTACACCGAAGATACGTACGAGATAGAGGGCGAACCGTATTTCGGATATATGCGCGGCAGGTACACGAAGAGCGAAATTGCCGAAATGGCCGAATACTGCGCGAAAAAAGATATGGAACTGGTTCCTTGCATACAGACTCTCGCCCACCTTGAAAGAATCAAGATATATTCCGATTACCGCGACCTTTTCGAAATTTCAAACATTCTTACGGTCGGCGACGAAAGGGTTTACGCCCTTATCGAAAAGATGCTGAAAAGCGTAAGCGAAGCGTTTGCCTCAAAACGCGTTCATATCGGAATGGACGAAGCGTACCTTCTCGGCAGGGGCAAACTTTTAGATAAAAACGGCAAGGAAGAAACGGGCGACATAATGCGCCGCCATTTGCGGAAAGTGGCCGAAATCGCGAATAATCTCGGTTTGACCTGCGAAATGTGGAGCGATATGTTCACTTCGGCGGACGGAGGGGAAACGTGTTCTCCGGAAGAAGGCAAACTTATTCCGAGCCCCGGTCAGGGCATACCCGAAAACGTTGAGCCGGTTATGTGGTATTACCTTCAACAGACCGACGAACAATTGAACGAGTTTATTTTAAGAAATAAAGCGCTTGGCAAAAAGGCCGTTTTCGCGGGAGGCGCCTGGAAGTGGGCAGGGTTTATTCCCGATAACGAATACAGTATAGAAACTTTGCGCAAACAGATAAAGAAATGCGTTAAACACGACGTTGAAAGCTTTATGGTGACAGCCTGGGGCGACGGCGCCGCCGACGCAAGCGTTTTCAGCGTTTTGCCCGCAGCTTTTGCCGCGGCGGTTTTTGCCTACGGCAGAGATCTTGACGAACATACCAAAACGCTGTTCGGCAAAGCCGTGGGTACGCCGTTCGATTCGTTTATGCTTTTAGATAAACCGAACAAGCCGAAAGATAAGTTATATACGAAAGTAAATAACCAGTCCTTCGTTTATTTTTATAACGACGTGCTTCAGGGCATTGCCGATTCGATCGTTCCGCCCGACGCGAAATATCTTTACACGGCGGTTTCCGAACAGGTGCGTAAAGCCAAATGCGGAAAAGATTTCAAATACCTTTTCGCCTCTCTTAAAGCTTTTACCGATTTCGTGGCGGAAAAATCCGCCATAGGAAAAAAAGCTTACGAGGCGTACGTTGCGAAAGAGACGGAAGGTTTGAAAAACGCCGTAAAACGCCTGGATAACGCCGTTAAACTTTTAGACGCCTTCATTGAAGTTTATACCGAGAGATGGCATATCGAAAATAAGTCTTTCGGGTTCGAAAAGCAACTTATTCGCTTGGGCGGATTGCGCCAGCGCCTTTTTTACGCGCGCGATCGCATCAAACTTTACTTGGCCGGTAAAATTCCGGCGATAGAGGAATTCGAGGTAAAACGCCTACCGTTAGGCCTTGCGGGATGCAACGAGGAAACGACGTGTGACGACGTTTTGATAAACGATTTCAACCTGCTGTCTTCCGCGGGGGGGCTCATGGGGGATCTCGGTTGAAACGCTTTGTCGGGTATAGCCGGAGCCGTAATGTGAAATCTTACAGATCTACCGTTTTCGCCTGCTACGTCGGTTACGTCGTGCAGGCGATAGTCATAAATTTTTTGCCGCTGCTGTACGTGCGGTTCGGTTCAAAGCCCGCTTGCGGTGTTCATGGGAATATCGCGCGGTTTATCCTTTCTTGCGCGTTCAATAAAAAAGGGCTATAATGCGTGATTTGGGTGGTTAATCGGTATGAGAATGAGAAGAAAACGCCATTTGTCGGAACGCCTTGAAAGGATAGGCGACGTTCTGCTTTTTATAGAGGGGCCGGGTTTTTACGGACGTAGCGAAGACGAAAAATTCCATCCGTTCAATTGGGAAAAAGTGTTCGGAAACGACAATCCCGTTGAGGTGGAAATAGGTTGCGGCAAGGGGCAATTTATTCTGGAAAAGGCAAAACGCGAGCCGAAAGTGAATTTCGTGGCGGTGGAAGTGATAAGCAACGTCATTCTTACCGCCTGCGAAAGGGCGGAAAAAGAGGGCGTGAAAAATCTGAAATTTCTTAACTGTAACGCGTATAATCTGCCTTATTACTTCACCTGTCCCGCGGCAAGGAAAATATATCTTAATTTTTCAACCCCGTATCCGCAGAAATCGTGCGCGGGCAAACGGCTTACGCATCCGAAATACGTTGAGATTTTCTCCCGGATGCTTCTTCAGGGAGGGGAAATAATACAGAAAACGGACAGCGCGCCCCTTTTCGAGTATTCGCTGGAGAGTTTTTCCGCTTGCGGATTCACTTTGAAAAACGTTACGCTCAACTTGCACGAAAGTAAATTCGCAGAGGATAACGTGGTGACGGAATACGAAAAAAATTTTGCGGATAAGGGGATGCCGATTTATTCTCTTACCGCAGTTAAACCGCGATAAAGGCCGCTTATGACAGATATTGAAAAAAACGTTAAGGAAATTCTCGCGTATATTTCGGAGGAAGAAAAACGACTCGGAAGGAGAATATCGCTCGTCGGGGCGACGAAAACCAGAACGCCCGACGAGATAAACGACGCCGTTAAAGCGGGGCTTGAAGCGGTGGGCGAAAACCGCCCGCAGGAACTGCGCGATAAGCTTCCGCTCATTTCGCCCGAGGCGGAGATCCATTTTATAGGGCATCTGCAAAAGAACAAAGTCAAATACGTAGTAGGGAAGGCGTCGCTTATCCATTCGTGCGACAGTCTCGACCTTGCCGAGGCGATCTCCGCCTACGCGAAGGAGAGGGGAATAACGCAGGATATGCTAATCGAGGTCAATATTTCCAAGGAGCCGGATAAACACGGCTTTTCGGCAGGCGGGATATTCGCTGCCGCCGAAAAATTAAAAAAACTCGATAACGTGAGGTTTAGGGGACTTATGACCGTTTTACCGCACGTTGAGACGACGCTTTTACCGCCTTATTGCATAAAGATGAAAGAACTTTTCGATAAATTGAAAGCGGACGGTTTCGGAGAGGATTTCAACGTTTTGTCAATGGGTATGAGCGAGGATTTCAAAACGGCGATAAATTACGGCAGCAATATGGTGCGGATAGGCAGGGGGATATTCGGGGAGCGCGATTATGGAAAAAACTAACGCTATGCGCATACTCGAACAGGCGGGGATAAACTATCTTCCGCATCGTTACGACGATTGCGTGGATAAGGGAGAGGAGGTTGCCGCGCTCGTCGGAAAAAATGCGGACGAGGTTTTCAAAACGCTTGTAACCGTGGGAAGCGACAGGGAGCATTACGTTTTCGTTATTCCCGTAAACCGTACGCTTAATCTTAAAAAAGCGGCTAAGGCAGCGGGCGTAAAGGCGGTTGAAATGCTTAAACAAAAGGAGCTTTTGCCGCTCACAGGTTACGTTCACGGCGGATGTTCGCCCGTTGGAATGAAAAAGTTTTTTATTACGTTTATACATGAAACGGCAACGCTTTTCAATACGGTTTGCGTTTCCGCGGGCAAACGCGGCTTTCAGATCGAAGTGGATCCGAATGAACTTTCGGAGTTTCTTCCCGCGGGTTTTGCGGATCTTTGCGATTAGTTGCCTTAAAATTAACGTATGCCCCGTAAACGCGTGTTTTACGGGGTTTTACGCTATTTTTACGCCTTTACGGACCGGGTATTTTTTATGCGGATATCGGATATATCGCGCGAGGCCTGACAAATCGGGCGTGTTCGACAGAGAGGTAAAAGCTTCGATATGCGGGCGGCTTTCACGCGTGCGCGCAAAATAACGATAAAACGCTTTTAATTGTTTGACAATTCGGCAAAAAATGTGTATGCTATCTGTTGTATAAACTTTCAAAGGAGATTTTTATGAATAAATTGACCGTTAAAGACGTTGACGTTAAAGGCAAGAGATGCCTTGTACGCGTCGATTTCAACGTTCCCATGAAGGACGGGGTTATAACCGACGAAACCCGTATAAACGGAGCGCTTCCCACAATCAGGTATCTTATGGATAACGGGGCGAAAGTTATTCTTTGCTCGCACATGGGCAAACCCCACAACGTTCTCACGCCCGGTTTCGGCCTTACCAAGAAAGAAAAGAAGGCTATAGAAGCCCTTCCCGAAGAGGAGCGCGCCGCAGCGACGGAAGCAGCCCTGAAAAAAGCCGAAGGCGACAAAAAGAAACTTTCACTCAAACCCGTTGCCGTAAAACTTTCGGAAAAGATCGGTAAAGAAGTTAAATTCGCTACCGACCTGGTAGGAGAAAGTGCGGACGCGGTGGTCGCTTCCCTTAAAGACGGGGAAGTAGCCCTTCTTGAAAACACCCGTTTTATGGTCGGCGAAGAGGGCAGGGACGAGGCTCTTTGCAAAAAACTTGCCTCTTACTGCGACGTTTACGTGAACGACGCGTTCGGCACCGCGCACCGCTCGCATGCGACCACGGCGGCGATAGTGGAATACGGCTTTGTTAAAACCGCGGTTTGCGGCTTCCTTATCGAAAAGGAACTTTCCGTTATGGCGGACGCGCTGGATCACCCCGTTCGCCCGTTCGTGGCGATTCTCGGCGGGGCGAAGGTTGCCGATAAGCTGAACGTTATAAACAACTTGCTTGAAAAGTGCGATACGCTTATTATAGGCGGCGGAATGTCCTACACTTTTATGAAGGCGAAAGGCTACGAGGTGGGCACTTCCCTCGTTGACGACGAGAAAATTTCGTATTGCAGAGAAATGCTTGACAAAGCAGATAAACTCGGCAAGAAGATACTTCTTCCCATAGATACGGTTATAGTGAAGGACTTCCCGAATCCCATAGACGCGCCCGTTGAAGTCAGAACTGTGGATTCCGATAAGATACCCGCGGATATGATGGGACTCGATATCGGCGAAAAGACGGCGGCTTTGTTTGCGGCGGAAGTAAACGGCGCGAAGACGGTTATCTGGAACGGACCCATGGGCGTGTTTGAAAATCCCACGCTCGCAAAAGGCACGGTGGCGGTAGCCAAGGCCCTTGCGGACGCCTCAGGCGCTACCACCATAATAGGCGGGGGCGACAGCGCGGCGGCGGTAACGAGTCTTGGTTTTGCGGATAAGATGACGCACATTTCCACGGGCGGCGGCGCTTCGCTCGAACTGTTCGAAGGTAAGGTTTTACCCGGTATCGCTTGCCTTAATAACAAGAATTAAACCTAACATCGCAGGAGATCACAGAAAATGAGAAAACCCATAATTGCAGGTAACTGGAAAATGAACAAGACGGCTGCGGAAGCCAAAGAACTTGTAAACGCGCTTAAACCGTTGGTAAAAGACGCCGCGTGCGACGTTGTGGTGTGCGTGCCGTTCACGGATATATACGCCGTTGCGGAAGCCGTAAAGGGCAGCAATATCCACCTCGGCGCGCAGAACGTTCACTTTGCCGACCACGGCGCGTTCACGGGTGAAATTTCCGCGGATATGCTTCTGGAAGCGGGCGTGGAATACGTTATAATAGGACACAGCGAGAGAAGACAGTACTTCGGAGAAACCGACGAAACCGTGAATAAGAGAACGCTTGCCGCTCTTGCAAAAGGACTTAAACCGATCGTATGCGTGGGAGAGAGCCTTGAAGAGAGAGAGACCGGCAAAACGGAAGACGTTCTTAAAAAACAGGTGGTAAACGGCCTTAAGGACGTTGATGACGTAACTAAAGTGGTTATAGCTTACGAACCTATCTGGGCGATAGGCACGGGTAGAACCGCCACCGCGGAACAGGCGAACGAAACGATAGCGTTTATCAGAAAGACGGTGGCCGAAAACTTCTGCCCCAAGTGCGCGGAAAAAGTGAGAATACAATACGGCGGAAGCATGAACGCCAAAAACGCCCACGAGCTTATGTCCATGCCGGAGATAGACGGCGGGCTTATAGGCGGCGCGTCGCTGAAGGCGGAGGACTTCTCAATAGTCGTAAAAATGTAAAAACCCCGTAAAACGCGCAAAATAAGCTTGCGCGTTTTATATAAAGGAGACGATATGAAAATGAAAACCCGGCCGGTGTGCCTGTTTATTATGGACGGCTACGGCATAAATAACGACAAAACGGGTAACGCCATAGAAATAGCCGGTAGCCGTAATATCAAAAGTTTAATGAAAAACTACCCTTCTTCACGGCTCGGCGCGAGCGGGCTTGACGTAGGACTTCCCGACGGGCAGATGGGAAACAGCGAAGTGGGGCACCTGAATATAGGGGCGGGCAGAATAGTTTATCAGGAACTCACCCGTATAACCAAGGAGATAGAGGACGGCGGCTTTTTTACGAACGCAGAACTTCTTTACGCAGTTGATTCCGCTTTGAAAAACGGAAAGAAAATGCATCTTTACGGGCTTTTGTCCGACGGGGGCGTTCACAGCCACAACACCCATCTGTACGCCCTTATCAGGCTTTGCAAGGAAAGGGGACTGAAAGAAGTTTACGTTCACTGCTTTCTGGACGGAAGAGACGTTTCGCCCACTTCCGGCGCGGGGTTCGTGCGCGAACTTCAAAGTAAGATAGACGAAACGGGCTGCGGGAAGATCGCTTCCGTGTGCGGCAGGTATTACGCCATGGACCGCGATAACCGCTGGGAAAGAGTTGAAAAAGCGTACGATTCTCTCACGTCGGGAACGGGGGTACGGACTTCGGACGCCGCTTTGGCTATAGAGGAAAGCTATAAGAACGGCGTTACCGACGAGTTCGTTCTTCCGACCAACGTGTTTGAAAACGGAAAGCCGATAGGCCTTATCGAGGAGGGGGATTCAATAGTATTTTTCAACTTCCGCCCGGACAGGGCGAGGGAGATAACGCGTGCGTTCAGTGAGAGAGAATTTGACGGTTTTGTGAGAAAAACGGGCTTTTTGAACCCCGTTTACGTCTGCTTTACCCGCTACGACGCCACGTTTACCAACGTTCGCGTGGCGTTTTTGCCGCAAAGCCTTAAAAACACGCTGGGCGAATATCTTGCGGATAAAGGCTACGTGCAGCTGCGTATCGCCGAAACCGAAAAGTACGCGCACGTAACGTTTTTCTTCAACGGCGGAGTAGAGGCGCCGAATCCCAACGAACAGAGGGATCTTATCCCTTCGCCGAAGGTGGCAACGTACGATCTTCAACCCGAGATGAGCGCGCCCGAAGTTACCGAAAAAGTACTTGAGGAGATCGCTTCCGATAAGTTTGACGTTATCATTCTCAACTACGCCAACTGCGATATGGTAGGGCACACGGGCGTTCTCGAAGCGGCGGTTAAAGCGGTGGAAACGGTTGACGGCTGTATAAAGAGAATAGTTGACGCGGTGCTTGCAAAGGGCGGTTCGTGCCTTATAACCGCCGACCACGGCAATGCGGACAGAATGATCGCGGAGGACGGCTCGCCTTTCACCGCCCATACCACTAACCCGGTGCCGTTTATTCTCGTAAGCGAAAACGCGGAATTCCGAAACGTTAAACTAAATAACGGCGTTCTTGCGGATATCGCGCCCACGCTGCTTACGGTTATGGGGGAAGTGATTCCGCCGGAAATGACGGGCAAAAGCCTTATAGAACGCTGACGGGAAAAATTAACCCCGAAAAAACGAAAAAAAGAATAAAAAACGCTTGTAAAATTTTTTACGGTGTGGTATAATCGTTAGGCGTAAAAGTTTAATAGATAAATTTACGGAGATAATTATGATAAATATAACTGCTTTACTTATGTCAAACGCCCTGTACGTGGCTTTGAGTATCGTGTGTCTCGTATTGATACTTCTCGCTTCGCTGTTCGTAATCGTAGTGGTTATGATGCAGCAATCGAATTCCGAAGGCATTAGCGCCATTTCCGGCCAGAGCGAAACGTTCTACGGTAAAAACAAATCCAAAACGATCGAAAGCAAACTCAAAAAGATAACGGTAGTAAGCCTTATCGTTATCGGGGTGCTTTGCGTTTTGTATTTCGTTATCGGCTTATTAAAATAAAGTTCGGTATTTACCAAGGGGTTTCGGTTGAAACCCCTTTTAATTTACCCGTTTACTTACGGATCCGTAAAGTTCGGCAAAAGCCGTTTTTCAAACGGAGAGTTTGAAGGTAAAACGGTAAAACAGATATTTTCGGCTCTCGGCGCGAAAAAGGGAGAGGAGAAGGATTCCGTTCGTTCGGTTCTTTTGAAACCCGAAAACGACGCGGTGGTGTTTTCCGATAACGGAAAATACGTCCGTTTCGAAAACGCCGGGCTTTTCAGGGATACGCTGAGGTGCAACGAAAACGGTTTACGGTTTAGTTGCGCGGGCGTGGATATAACCGCGGGTAAAATTCAATTTATTTTTATAAATAAGCGCTGAAAACTTGCGCTTTACGGGGTTTTTAGGTATAATACGGTTATGAAGGTCATTACGGAAAACAGGCAGGCGCGCCACGAATATTTCATAGAAGACACCTACGAGGCGGGGCTTTGCCTCGAAGGGGCGGAAGTAAAGTCCATAAGAGGAGGAAGCGTAAATCTTAAGGACAGTTTTTGTTATATCCGCGATATGGAAGTTTTCGTTAAAAATATGCACGTTGCCGTTTACGATAAAAGCGGCGCCTTCAACAGCCGCGATGCCAAGCGGGACAGAAAACTTCTTCTGAATAAACGGGAGATACTTAAAATCAAAAGCAAGGCGGAACAGAAAGGGTACGCCCTCGTTCCGGTAAGGCTTTATTTCAAACAGGCGCTGGTTAAACTGGAACTCGGCGTGTGCCGCGGTAAGCACGTTTACGATAAAAAAGAGGCGCTTAAAGAACGCGATATAAAACGCGGCGCCGAACGTGAAATGCGTTCCGCCATGATGCATTAACCGCCTGAATCACGCAAAAACGGCATTTTAACATACGGGGTAGTTACGGTTTCGATTGCCCGCGGATGGTCTTGTAAGCATACCGAAGTCCCTGCTTCGTTAAAAAGGGAAACTAAATTTAAATGCAGATAATAGTAATTTTGCATTCGCCGCTTAATTTTTAGCGGCTGCTTCGCCGGGCTGCCCGCCGGTCCGGCCGGAGTATCATTTTCAGGCGGGGAACGTTCGTTTTCGCTCTGACCGCGGCGTAGCGATCGTATTTTGCGGTCCACGGCGGCGCGGGTTTGTTCTTCGAAACGCGCGGCAAGGGTTCAAAGAAGAAATAAGTATGTAGAAAGCAGACTTGAAACGGGTAAGACGGCGGTTCGACTCCGCCCTACTCCACCATAACCATCTTCAGTTGAACCGCAAAACGGTTTCATGAAGATGGTTTTTTCTTATTTTATCTGTGATTTTGAAAGCTGTTCAAACGTATAAAACTACCGCTTTCAAGGCGGTGTTTTCATGGCAAATATTACCTTTATAGAAAGAAAAAGCCCGATGATCTTCATCATCGGGGGTAGTTTTTTCGGTTTAATTGTAAAATATCTCTATCTTTTCGGGATACATTATAATTTTGTTTACGAGCAGCCAG
>JAGCZN010000064.1 GCA_017959995.1 Clostridia bacterium | reverse complement strand
TACTTCACCCTTTTTAATATCGACTTCGGAAGCGATAGCCAAAGCTTCTTCCGTGGTTATGCTTTCATCGGATAACGTCCTTACGGCCGTTATATATTCGGGAAGGTTGTTGTTCGTGATCTTCCAGGTGAGTTTATAGGTCTCTTTCTTTACGGTCGCTTTGGTCGGCTCCGGGAAAGTTTCCTTGAACCTGTTGACAAACTCCTGAATTTCTTCTACGGAAACGTCGGAAAGATCAAGCATTTCAGGCGATTCCTGTTCATCGTAAGAATAACTTTCGTTGAGGCTTGAAATCATTGCGTGACTGTAGGTAAAACCTTCTTTAAGGTAGGTGTCAACGTCTACGACCGCTTCTTCGCCCTCGGTAATTTTCAGCCATAACATACCCGCGTTTACGTTGCGGTTTTCATCCGTAGTAGCCCTTACACCGAAATCGACAGCCATTTTCTTGTCTTCCAGTTTAGCGGGGCTTTCGTCGCTTTCGGAATCGTAAACTTTGGCGTTTACGGTGGTTTTGAGCGTTATCGAAAGTTGGTCTGCGTCAATAACGGTAGTGGTAAGCGCGGCGGTAAGTTGTTCGTAAGCCGCTTCTGCGGTAATTTCTTTTTCTCCGCATGCGGTAAGCGTAAACGCTGTGGAAATAACCAGAACCGCAGCTGCGAAAATGGATAGTAACCTCTTCATATTAGCCTCCTGAATATAAATTTTGACTTTCGTCTTTTTTTATTATATCACGTTCACAACGAATAATCAATCCCTATAAAAATATTCCGCAAACATTATGCGCAGTATGCGAAATAAAATGCAATCGTTATTTACTATCTATCATATCGGGGTATCGGATAAATTTTATACCCTGCTCGTTCTCCCACTGTTTAAGGAACTCAACGTCGCAATTTTGCGCGATATAGGCGGTTTTATCATTTTTCGGAAGATTTTTTACCACACAACAAACTTCCGTTTTACGCTCGCTTGCGGCGCGTTTCAGCGCGTTTGTGCCGCGCGTTACGAAGTAATAATCGTAAACGGGGCAAACTTCTACGTCGCCTTCCTTCTCCGCATTTCTGAGCGGATAAAGGCGCAAAGGCGAAAGATAACAGCCGTGATGAGCCTGCCCGCGGGAATATTTCACGTACTCCCCTAAAATTACGGAAGCCACTTCTTCGGGAGAGGCGGACGTGGAATCGACTACGAGATCGTAATTTGACAGATCTTTTATGTTTTTACCGTAAAGATTTTTGTATCTGAGGGCTTCGCTGGCGCGGCGGTCGCTGAGTTTGCGCATGGCATCGTTCACGTCGGAATACGTTTCGTTTTCACGGTGGGCGGCGTAAACTCTCCGTGCGGCCTCGAAAAGATCGGTGGTGATATATACGCTGAACGCACTCGGCACGAAATTCCAGGCCATGCGCGAGTCGAAAAGTATGGATCTGTTCTTTATTTCGTCCATATTTTTGAGCATGGTATCGAATTCGTCGTCAACTTCGGGGTGCGCTTCCATATAAGCGTTGAACTCGTAGAACTTAATGCCCTTTTCCTTTGCCATCCGCCGCTGAAGAGCACCCACGGAAACTACTTCCGCCCCCGTCATTTCGGCAATAATAGAGCAAACCGTGCTTTTACCGCTGCCCAAATCGCCCGTAAGCGAAATTTTATAAATCATTTTTTCTTCCATCTGCTCCACGCCCCATCTTTTTTTCATTATATAAAAAAACCGCGGGTTTGTCAATGAAAGTCGACGATTTTCGGCGAATTTCGCCCCTGAAAAACGAAGGCTGCGTCGACAGGTGCTGATTTTGTGAAAAAAAATGAAAATACAGTGTAAACAGCTTTATTATATTGAAATGTTTTTACTATCATGTTATAATATTTCCGTAATTTGACTGAATTATCGGACGGAGGGGAAAATGGCCGGAAAATCGAACGGGAAACGGTTCGTAAAATTCATAAAATTCGGACTGCTCGGGGTTTACGTTTTACTTATTGCGTTTTTGGTTATACAGGGACTGACTCCCGGTAACGAGTCGGCAAAAATAAGTACCGGAATAGGCAACGGCATCGATAAGTTGCTTTCGGAAATAAAATCGCCCGTTGCCTCGTCCGTTCCCGCGGAAAGCGTTTCAATAGTACGGGTTACCGTAAACGAGGAAGTTATCGATTCGACTTCCGTTACCGTTATGCCGGGAAGCGCAGGGGTGTTTTCCTGCTCTGTATTGCCGGAAAAAGCAACGAACAAATCTCTCGTTTTCACTTCTTCCGATAAGGGCGTAACCGTGGACGCACTAGGCAACTTCAAAGCGGTATACCCCTGTTCGGCCGTGATAAAGGCCGCTTCTTTTGAAAATCCGTCGCTTTACGCGGAACTTAACGTAACCGTATCGGAAATACCCGTAACGGACTTTGAACTTAAAAAAATCCCCTCCTCGCTTTACGTCGGGCAAAAGGCGGTCGTTTCGGCAAGTTTCGTTCCCGAAAACGCAACTACGGGTAAAACCCTTTTGTGGGAAAGCGACGATACGGGCGTAGCCACCGTTTCGGACGGAACGATAACCGCGTGCGGCGAAGGCACCGTGAATATAACCGCAAAACTTTTTATCGACGAAGATAAAACGTTTTCGTTCAGTCTTATAGTCCGACCCATGCCGGAACCCGTTGAGGACACCAAAAGGCTTACTTCTTTCGAAATGGTTTTTCACGACGTCGGCGAACAACCCGCCACCAACCATCTGACGGATCTTCCCGAACTTAACGACAACGGCGAATACGTGGTTTACGTAGGCGATAAATATTATATTTCCCCCGTGCCCGATAATCCTTCATACTCCTACGGTTACGTGTGGTCTACTTCCGATATCGACGTAGCCACGCACGACGGCAAAAAGACGCTTACGTTCAAAGAGGCGGGAAAAGTTACCATAACAGTATCGAGTAAAAAATATTCCGTAACGCAAAAAACGGTATTCCGCGTGAAAGATATAGTGGAAGATAAAATAACCTTGTTCTCCGACGATATCGCGATAACGGAAACGGAAAACGGCGTTTTCTACGCCGAAATACCCGTTAAAACCACCGCGGAAATTTCGTATTCCGCCGGCACTGCGTATATTTCGGTAGGACACGCAAACGACGTTGCCACCGTGAAAGAGACCGCGGAAAAGAATACCGCCGTTATAACCGCAAGGGAACAGGGCGACGCGCAGCTTCTTTTCGATCTTGAATCGGACGGAGTTACGAGAACCGCCGTTCTCAACTTAAAAGTTATCGAAAACGCGTATTATCGCCCTATCAGCGAGATCATCGCCGAGAACGATTTCAATTTGGATATAACCGAAAAGGAAAGAATTGTAGAGTATTCGATGAACGACGCGTCAATGGCGGTCGTGGCGTTTTCATCCTCGGACGAGAACGTTCTTACAGTTGACGAGTTCGGGCGCATAACTCCCGTGAGTACGGGCGAAGCGATAGTGACCGTAAAAGGGGTGGACGTTTTCGATCCGGACTCGATCCTCCCATCCGATACCGTGAAAATCACCGTAACGAAAGAACCCGTAACCGAATTTTCCATTTCGGAAAGCACCCGCCCCACGGAGATGGACGTAGGTGAAAAATACGTTATGCGCTTCAATATAAACGGGTCGATAAGAAGCGTAATATGTGAAAGCAGCGACGTTTCCGTAATGAAAGTAACCACTTTCGAATCCGGGAACACCATGGGCGCGACGCTTAACGCGGTTGCCGCCGGCACGGTTACGATAACGGCCAAAGCAAAAGACGACCCGAATCTGACCGACGAGATAACGATTACGGTTAACCCCGTACAGATAGCGCTGAACGGCATAAAAGCTTCGAAGAACGCTTTGGAAATAGCTAACGGGAAAAGCGAAAAGTTCACCGTTTCGTTCAACCCCGCACAGACTACTTTTAAGGGGATAATGCTTGAAATAAGCGACGAATCGATAGTTTCCGCCGAATACGACGCCGCTAAAAAAACGGTTACGGTAAAGGGCCTTAAAAAGGGAACGGCCTCAGTGACCGTAAGAAGCGACACATACGACGACGTTTACCTCACGGTGGACGTAACCGTAATCGAAATACTTTCGGAAACTATAAAAGTTACCACGAAGGGGCTTAAGGCGACGCAGGTAGGTTACTATAAAATAAAGTTGAACGAATCGGCTTCGATATCGGCTATACTCGATAAAAACGCCACGATCAAAACGGTGGCCTACTCGTCGTCCGACGAGAACGTCGCCACCGTCGGCGAAGACGGCATATTGGCGATAAAATCCGCGGGAGAAACGGTAATTACCGTAAGTACGACGGACGGAGAAAACACGGTAAGCAATAATTTCCTTCTCGTAGTTGAAAGAATTACGTTCAAAGACACCATAACCGACTTCTATTACATAGTGAGAAAATCCATAGGGCATTTCGGCGCGTTCCTCGTTTTGGGAATACTCGCCGCGTTTTCATACCTGTTTTTCTCGCCAAAAAGCATAAAAGCAAAAACGGCAGCCGGTCTTCTGTGCATGGCTTCGGGCTTTACGGTTGCGGGTATAACCGAAATGTGCCAGTTGCCGGCTTTCACCACCGGAAGGTACTGTTCGTTTAACGACGTTATACTCGATTTCAGCGGATACGCGGGCGGTGCGTTTGCCGTGTTCGCGGCGGCGCTTGCGGTATGGCTCGTATCGTTTGCCGTAAAAAACGTTAAGACCCGCCGCGCGAAAGCGGAAATATTTGCCGGAACTACGGGAGCGGCTATTTCCGACGAAACGCCCGCAAACGAAAATTCGGGCGACGTTACCGCTGCGTTTACGGAAACGGACGGTACGGATTCCGAAAAAGGCGAAGTATAAAAAAAATCCTTGTGGGTATAATTTCCTACAAGGAGGTAATAACTATGCAGAAATTCAATCCCGGCGAAGTTGCTCCGCGAAGCGGTTACTACAACGTAATCGATAAGGACGGATCGGTGCTTGATACGATCTCCGTTGAAAAAGGCAACAGATTTCCGCCCACGCAAAATAGCGATTATCGTTACGAATTCAAGACATGCTGACGAAAAAAGCCCGTTAACACGCGTTTTCGGGCTCTTTTTCTTTTTTAATATCAACTTCCCTCTGTAGGGCGTCAAGCGTTTTTATCTCTTTCACCGCAAGATATACGGCGAGAGAGAAACACAGAACGTCCGCCGCGGGCTGCGCGGCAATTATTCCGTAAACCCCTAAAAGAAGCGGCAAAAGAAAAACCGCGGGAAGGAAAAATATTCCCTGCCGCCCCATTGACAGAACGGTTGCGGGAATTACCTTTCCTATAGTCTGAAGCATCATGTTGGTATAAGTTATAAGCGGAACGCCCGTAAAAGCAAGGCACTGCGCCCTTAACGAAAGCGCGCCCGTACTTATAACGGCAGCGTCGTTACGGAAAAGACGCACCACCTGCGGGGCAAACACGAATATAGCCGTTATTACCGCCGCCATTATGCCGTAGGAAACTTTCAGGCTGAAATAAAACCCCTCTTTAACTCTGTCGTATCTCTTCGCCCCGTAATTGAAACCGCACACCGGCTGAAATCCCTGCCCGAACCCGAGTACGGCGGAAAAGCAAAAAGCCATTATCCTTGAAGCTATTCCCATAGCGGCGATGGTCGCATCGCCGCCGTAACCTTCGGCCGCATAGTTAAGGCACATGGAGGCAACGCTCGAAAGCCCCTGGCGCGCAAGCGACGGCGTTCCCCCGCCTATCACTTCCCTCATGTATTTCCAGCTGAAACGGTATGAAAATATACGGATTTTTACGTTGTTGCCGAGCAACATTCCGATATACAAAACAACGAAACCGCAACCCTGCCCTATCAGCGTGGCAAGCCCCGCGCCGTCCGTTCCCATTCCTAACCCGATAATAAAAAGTGCGTCCAGCGCCACGTTTATCACTGCGCCCGAAATTATCCCCACCATGGAAATGGCGGCGTTGCCCTGAAAACGCATTTGATTGTTGAGAACGAAAGAGCCGCACATTAAAGGCGCGCCCATAAGTATATATTTAACGTAGTCTTTGGCGTAGGGAAAAATCGTTTCGGTAGGACTTAACGCGCGCGTCAACGGATTTATGAAAACAAGGCCCGAAACGGCTATTATCCCGCCGAATATAAGTGAAGAAACAAAGCCGAAAGTGGCCATTTTCTCAGCGGATTCACGGTTTTTATCTCCGAGTTCGCGCGAGATGAAGTTGCCTGAACCCTGCCCGAAAAAAAAGCCGCACGCCTGTATTACAGACATAAGAGAAAAAACCACCGCCGCCGCGCCCGTTGCAGACGTTACCTGTTCTGCGGTACCTTTGATTCTGCCTATAAAATACGTATCGGCCATATTGTAAAGCGCCGTTACAAGCATACTGAGTATGGTAGGTATCGCAAGCAGAATAACGAGTTTAGGTATGGGCGTATCCGTCATTTGCGAGTATTTTTCGGATGTTGTCTTCATTGAACTGACCTAAAAACGGCCTTAATCCCGCGTTATTTCCGTTTTATTATATCGTAAACGCTATCGAGAACAAGGCGCGGACGATAAGGAAAAGCATCGATCGTCTCTTTTGTACTTACGCCGGAAAGCACCAGCACGGTATCCATGCCGCTTTCGATACCCGCTATTATATCGGTATCCATGCGGTCGCCTATCATAACGGTTTCGTAAGAATGTATGCCGAGCATGCCGAGCGCGGTTCTCATCATAAGCGGATTGGGTTTCCCTATATAGTACGCGGGTTTACCCGTAGTGAGTTCCACAGGCGCCACAAGCGCCCTGCACGCCGGAACCATTCCGTCCTCCACGGGGGCGATAAGATCGGTGTTCGTTCCTATAAGTTTTGCGCCGGCGAAAACGAGTTTCATCGCCTTTTTTATCGCGTTGAAATTATAGTTGCTGGTTTCGCCTATAACAACGTATTCGGGATCCACGTCGTTATAAGTTATGCCCGCGTCGTAAAGGGCGTTCATAAGGCCCGGTTCGCCTATAACGTACGCGGAACAGTTAGGCGACTGCTTACTTAAAAAACTTGCCGTTGCAAGCGCCGAAGTGTAAAAATGGCTTTCGTCAACGTCAAGTCCGAGACGCAGAAGTTTCTGGCGCAACTCTTTGGGTGATTTTCCGCTTCCGTTGGTTAAAAACAAAAATCTTTTATCCTCGTTTTTCAGCCATCCAACGAATTCCTTCACTCCTTTCACAAGATTGTTTCCGTGATAGATAACGCCGTCCATATCGCATATAAAGCCTTTTTTCTGCCTTAAAACGTCCATATTTTACCTCATAATACGTCTTTTTGCACGGGGGTATAAAACAGTTTGCGTATCTCTTCGGAAGAAGAAGTTTTGCCGAGTATCCACATAAGTTTGGTGACCACCGCCTCTATCGTCATATCGTACGCCTCTATAACGCCGTAGCGCGTTTTTATGGCGTTGCCCGTTTCGTAAACGCTCATATCGCTTCCCTCGTGCGGTACCTGCGTGGTAACTACAACCGTCTTTCCCTTTTCCACCCAACCACCTATGGCGCGGGCGAAGGATTCATCCCCGTAAAACGGAATATTCCCCACACCGAAACTTTCTATAACGAGCGCGTCGTAAAACTTGCCGAGTTCTTCCGCCGCTTGAAAGTTTTCGCCCGGGATAAGTTTCAGAACGAATACCCGCGGATTGATCGCCGAATAAAAATCGGGGCGGGGCGCGGAAACCTTTTCTTCAACGTACCGAATAACCCTGCCGTCTCTGATCACGCCCACTTCCGGAAAATCCACGCTGGAAAAGGCGTTGTAACTTTTCGTTCTCGTCTTTCTCGCCCTGTTGCCGATAATTATCTTATCTTCGAACACTATGTGAACGAGGCAGGCGGAATCGTCCACGGCAAAAACGAAGGCGTTGTAAAGATTGTTACGGGCGTCGGTATCGCGCATATATATCGACTTCTGCGAACCCGTGAAAACTATGGGTTTTCCGCTGTTCTGAACGAGGTAGGAAACGGCGGAAGCCGTATATGCCATGGTATCGGTGCCGTGCGTTATTACGAAACCGTCGTAAGCGTCGTAATTTTCCTTTATACAGGCGGCAATCGCAAGCCAGTGCTTATGGTACAGATTGGTACTGTCCAGATTGAAAAGCTGAACGGCGGTAACGTCCGCTATGGTTCTGATCTCGGGCACGAAACCGAGTATCTCCTCACTGTTTATTTGCGGCGCAAGGCCGTTTTCCGTTGGGCGCGAAGCGATAGTTCCGCCCGTTGCTATAAGCAATATTTTTTTCATTTTTGTTAATTCCTTCGCGAAAAACGCGGTTAATTGCCAAACAGCGCTTTGAAGAGCGCGCGCGGATCGTCAATATAAACGGAACATCTCGCCTTCATATAAGCCGCTATTTCTTCGATGTCGTGCGACCAACCCGCGCATATAAAATCCACGCCGGCTTTTTTTGCCATATCGAAACCGGGTTTAAGGTCGTCCACCACTACAATATCGTCGTTTTCAAAACCGAAACGTCTTTTTATATCTTCGATAGGGTAAACGGAAGGTTTGCGTTTTTCGGGCGGCGCCTCTCCGCCGTAAATCGCGTCGGGAATCATTTTGAAATGATGAGAATAATCTCTCTTTATGATCTCCGAATAAGAATGGGAAACGACGCACAGCGTTCCGCCTTCGGTTTTCTGCCGCTTTATTATTTCCCCTACGCCGTCGTACGGCTCGGGTATGATCCCGGCGATATGTTCAAGCCAGCGATCGAGTTGATATTTCATCTCGTCCGCGGTAAAGCCGAGGATCTTTTCCATATACACGAAAAAACCGGGATCGAAGCAATTCAGCAAAAATTCCCTTTCGCTTATATCGAGCCACGGCTTGATCTCCGAAACGGTTTTTCTGAAAGAAGGATAATGCACCTGCGCCGTGGATTTTACCACGGTGTCGTCGTGATCGAGAACGAGACATTTGTATTTCAGCATACGTTATCTCCCGTTATGCGGGATAAAAGCGCGTTACACCCTTCGCTTACGTCCTTCCACGTCGCGTCGAAATCGCCCGTGTACCAAGGATCGGCAACGCTGCCGCCCTCGCCCGTAAACCACTTGAGCAAAAATATCTTTTTCCTTGCGGAAGCGTAAAATTCTTCACCGTAAACGCGGCAAAAATTGAGAACGTTCCGCTCGTTAGCCTCGTCCATAACGATAACGTAATCGTTTTTTTCTATATCTTCTCTCGTCATTCTGCGCGCGTGTTTACCGCGGCAGGAAATACCGTGTTCGGCAAGTTTTTTTGCCGCGGGCGGGTATACGCCGTTACCGATCTCCTCGCCGCTCGTTGCGGCGGAAGACACGGCTATACGGTAAGAAAGCCCGTTTTTCTCGCATAAATCGCGCATATAAAATTCTGCCATCGGGCTGCGGCAGATATTTCCGTGGCAAATGAAAATAATACTCGTCATATCTTCTGAAAAGGCGACGGTTTCCGTCGCCCCTGTTTTGTTAAAAATCTTTAAGGAACTCTTTGAGGTAGCGGATAAAATCTTTGCCGTGCTCGGAATCCCTCGCGGAGTATTCCACCACGGCTTTAAGATATCCTAACTTATCGCCCGTGTCGTAGCGGATTCCTTCAAACTCGCACGCTACCGCTCTTCCCGCTTTTGCCTGAAGATCGTACGCGTCGGTTATCTGGTATTCGCCGTTGGCGCCAACGCCCGTTTTCTCTATAAAGTCGTAAATATCCGGCGCGCAGACGTATCTGCCGAGCGGCGAAAGATTGCTCTTTACCCGTTCGATAGGCGGTTTTTCCGTTATCGAGGTTATATTGTAAACGTTGCCCTCGGAAAAATCGTATTCGATCGAAGCGTATTTGGGAACTTCCTCAAACGGAACGCGCTTACTGCCTATTACCGTTTTGCCCGTTTTATCGTAAACTTCCATCAGTTGCAGAGATACGGGTTTTTCGGGATTATACATAAGGTCGTCGCCGAACATCAGAAGAAAAGGTTCGCCCGCGGTAAACTCCTTTGCAAGAGATACCGCGTGCGCCGTTCCCTTTTGTTCCTTCTGAACGACGTAAGAAAATTTCGCAAGCGACGGAACTTTTTCTACCGCGCTTCGATATTCGGCTTTAGAAGGAGACGAAAGCCGCGATACGAGTTCGGGATCGGGCGAAAAATAGTTTTCTATTATGCCCGAATGCTTGCCCACTACGAACAATATCTCTTCTATTCCGCTCGCTACGGCCTCTTCTACTATTATCTGCAATACCGGTTTGTCGATAACGGGAAGCATCATTTTCGGTACGGATTTCGTAAACGGCAAAAAACGCGTTCCGAACCCGGCCACCGGTATTACGGCTTTGGTTATTTTTTTCATATATTCCACCGATATTCCGTTCGGGTTATTTTTGTTACTTGGTTCCGAAAATTCTGTCGCCCGCGTCGCCTAGGCCGGGGACTATGTAAGCGTTTTCGTTAAGATGATCGTCCAGAGCGGCTACGTAAATATCCACGTCGGGATGGGCCTTCTGCACGGCCTTTACGCCTTCCGGCGCGGCGATGAGATTCATCATCTTTATATCCGTACAGCCTCTGTCTTTAAGAAACTGAATTGCCGCTACCGCGCTTCCGCCCGTGGCAAGCATGGGATCTACTATTATAAGCGTTCTCTGGTCGGCGTCCGCCGGAAGTTTACAGTAATATTCTACCGGAAGATGCGTTCTCGGATCTCTGTAAAGACCTACGTGCCCGACTTTGGCGTTGGGTATTAGCGTGAGTATGCCGTCCACCATTCCGAGGCCGGCGCGAAGAATGGGAACTACGCCCACGCTTCTGCCCGCAATCCTTTTGCCGATCGTTTTACATATAGGCGTTTCCACCTCTACGTCTTCGAGCGGAAGGTCTTTCGTTGCCTCGTACGCCAGGAGAAGCGAAATCTCGTCGAGAAGTTGTTTGAAATCTTTTGTGATGGTGTTCTTATCCCGCATCATCGTGACCTTGTGCTGAATCAGCGGATGGTTTACCACTACGAATTTACCCATTGTTTAACCTCCAAAATGTAATTTATGCGCGAAATATGGCACTTATTTGAAATATTTGTTTTCTATTGCGGTGATTTTATCCACTCTTCTCAAGTGTCTGCCCCCGTCGAATGAAGAATTGAGAAAAGCGTCCGTAATATCGTACATCAACTGCTCGGAAATGATTTTCGCCCCGAAAGCGAGTACGTTTGCGTCGTTATGATTGCGGGTGAGGCGCGCGGACTCCACGTCGTGAACGTGGGCACAACGTATCCCCTTTACCTTGTTTGCCGCTATGCTTACGCCTATACCGGTACTGCATATCAGAATTCCGAAATCGGCTTTCCCGTCTTTTACGGCCTCGGCAACGGGCAGAGCGTAATCGGGATAATCGCACGAATCCTCGCTGAAACAGCCGAAGTCCTCCACCGCGTACCCATCTTTTTTGAGTTTTTCAATCAGTTTCGTTTTATATGCGAATCCGCCGTGATCGCATCCCAACGCAAGTTTCATGCCGTTTACCTCTTTTTGCTTTTCCTTTCGTTTTCTATTTCCCCGGCAAGCATTTCGCAGGCTTTCTCTATCAGAGCGTACGCCCCGCGGTAGTCGTCCCGCGTGCCGCCGTAGGGATCGAAAATTTCATTTACCCCGTATAACGCGGAAAAATCGGTGGTTTTGCCGCCGCCAACCGTTAAGGCAAGGTCGCGCGTCATACAAATTATTATATCCGCCCACCTCTCCGTTTCGGCGTCGAGCCGCTTTGCCCTGAACGAGCGCACAGATACGGAATTTTCTTTCAATACTTCCTTGGCGAGCGGGTTGATTCCTTTTCCGTCGGTAGCGGATATTCCCGCCGAACGCACGTTGACGGACGCGATCTTGCGTTCTCTCAGTTTTTTTTTCAGCACGGCCTCTGCCATAGGGCTACGGCAAGTGTTGCCTATACACACGAAAAGTATGTTCATTCGTTTTTCCCGCAGGCTTTGGTAAGGCGGTTCATTACGCCCACGTCTACCTGACTGTCTCCTTCAACTCCTATTCCTATAACGTAATCCGACCGCTCTTCCGCAAGGCGTAACGCATAGTAAACGTTGGAAGCAAATTCTTCGGAAGTTTTTCCGAGTCCTATACAACGGCAGGCAGGCAGCAGTTCTTTAATTCCGTCGTCGCAGACGATAATCGGGCGAAGTCCTTCTTTTGCCGCCCTGTCGTATTCCTTTGCCGCCTCAAAAGCGTTTTCCCGCGCGAAAAAGGCGGTTTTACAGTGAGGAGCGTAATGCTTGTATTTTACCCCGGGAGATTTTACCGCGTCTCCCTCACGGTGTTCGGCATACTCGCATTTTCCCGCTACGGATTTTATCATATCGTAAGTTATAAGCCCGCTTCTGAGTATTACGGGCGTTG
>JAGCZN010000063.1 GCA_017959995.1 Clostridia bacterium | reverse complement strand
TTTTTCCCTATCGTTTTACAATAATTGAATATATCGACCACCGTTTCTCTCGCGATTATAACGCTGCGTTCCAAATCGAGTTCGGCATTCATAATTTCCGTTTTAAGCTCGTTTGAAACGTTGCATTCCCTTGCGACGTAATCGTAAATTTCCTCAATATAAGGATAACGCGTTTCAGACAGTTCGTGCTCGGCCTTGATCCTTACGTTAAAGTAATCGGGCACCTTTTCCGCGTACTTTTCGGCAACTAAAAGAAACACGTCGTGATTGAAATAGACTTTTCTCATAACGAGCGTATCGAAAATATCAAAGCTTACGGCCTCGTAACCGTCTATAAGGCGCTTCAGCCCGCTGCAATTGTATTCAACCTTTCCGTTTACCATCATAACGGTATCCCTTTTTTAAGTAAGTAAATTATATTTTGCTTTGCGGCAAGAAATATCAATACACGTTTTCTCTTATAAAATCCGTCAATACGGAAGCCAGATTTTCAGACATTTCTACGTTCGGATGCCATCCGTCGCCTCCCATTTCTTTAGGCAGCGCGCAGGGCGGCAGTTTACAGAATAAAATAGAGCCGTTTGCGTTTAACCCGTCAAGGGTTTGCTTTGCTACGTCCCACTTTTCGTCAAAGCGTTCGTGAAAGCCGTAGCACCATATTATTTTAATTTCATCGCCGTATACGCTCCTTAAATTGAATACCATCTCCTCAATGGAATCCTTATACCTTTTATCCGTATAATAATCGGATATAACGTCGTTGGTGCCGAGTTTCACCACCACGCAATCGGGCACTCTGCCGAAATCGTAATACGCAACCTCCGGCGAAGCCCCGCCGCCGCAAAGATCCCATATCTCGTTCATGCCTTCGGTTTTACCGTCCTTGCGGTACAATCCCATTCCGCCGCGGCCTATAACGTTGCAGTCAACGTTAAGTTCTCTTGCGGCAAGGTAAGCGAAGGCGAGCGTCGCGTCGGACGTAGCGGCACTCGTTCCGCCCGTATAAATGTTTGAGCCGTTAAGAGTGCTGTCTCCGTAAAACTCGATAAATCTTTCTCTCTGCTCGGGCCGTTTCCCGAACGAACCCAAAACCCGCACTTCAAGCAATTCGCAATAAGCCATGGGATATTGAGATTGTTTAACTACCGATACTTCGTAAACGCCGTACGTTTCAACGTAGGCAACCGTTATAAAAGAGTTGTTGTCGGCCTCTCTCACGCAAATCCTTTCGGGGCTTCTCTCCCCGTTTATATATACGGTAAAATAACACTCCGCAGACACCCTGAACTTGACCGAAATCTCCCCTTTGCAAACAGAGTTGAACCTTATGCCCGTACAGGAGAAGTCACAAGCAAGCCCGCCGTAGCGAATAAACGTTCGGCCCTCCGCCCTGAAAACGCGTTCTGACTGCTTGCCCGAAAGATTATCCGCAATTCTTAAAGACGTTAATTCAAGCGAACCGGGATCTGCGATTTCGCTGTGGGAGCCGCCCGTATCACCGTTATCGGGAGCGAACGCACAGCCGCCGAAATAAGCGAAGGGAAAACCTGAACATAACGTAAACGCAATTAAAAAACTCATAATTATTTTTTTCATTTCTTTTTCTCTCCGTTAAATTTTTTCGGGATACATAAATCACGCGATAAATTCAATTGAGCGAACGTAGACGCAATCACCTTTCAAAAGCCCGCAAACGCCGCTGTAATCTTCGGAATAAGCCATGGTTCCGAAGAGTATATCCGTAATATTTCCGCTTGCGGAAGCACCTTTTTTTAACTCAAGAACTTTTTCGGTAAAGTTATCGGAACGCGGTAAAGAAGTAGTGTTGTTTCCGTAAGAAACGTTTTCGTCACCCTCATTCAGCACGGCTATGACGAACTCGCCGTTTTGCGCCGTAAACGACGTTTTATAGATTATTTTTATCTTTGAACAACCGCCGATATCCGCAGGCGACAATCCTTTGTCTTTCATCAATTCGCCGTAATCAAAATACGCGAACACGTTCGGGCAGGATTCCGTAGCCATTAGGCGGAGCACTCCGCCGTATACGGGATGAACCACCGCGTCTGCACGCATATACTGAGATTCGCCGAAATACCCAACGATATCGGAAGCGGTGAAAACTATATTTTTTCTTTCCACGCGGCTTTGCCCGCCGACGACGGGTTCGTCCTTCCCGTGAGCATCGTTTACGTACGCCAAATCTTCGGGAGGTTTAACCTGCCTGTTACGGGACGGTATCTCCGCGTTTATCATAACGGGCAGATGATCGCTTAAATCATAGGCGCTACCGTCGAACAAGCGCTCCGGAGTATAATATACTCCGTTGAGATCCTCTACGAACGTTCCGTTGAGGCACTGATACCTTTTTACCTTCATCCCCTGCGTGAAAAACATATCTATTCTGTATCCGTCGGAAACGCTTCCGTCGTCGGACGTGGCTTTTTTGTTTTTACCCCAAACCCTTGCCGTGCCGCTGTTATCGGTTTTTTCGGCAATTTTTTGCGCGTCGCTATAATGTGAAACCACGGTCATATGCGTATATGCGTAATTGTATTCCGCGGTGGCAGGCAAATTGAAATCTCCGCCTACAACTATCGGCAACGCGCCGCCTTCATCCGCAAAATTATCCGCGATTTCGTAAAGGCCTTCGGCAAGATTTATTGCCTGGCGGTAGTTGGTCAGTTTTCGCGCGAGAAACCCTCCGGTAGGTTTTAAGTGGGTGGAAGCGTAAACTGCGGAAACCCCCGTTTTTTTATCCTTAAGAACGGCCCAAACGCAGGTGGCGTTATCGTCCGACGAGTAATACGCGGATTCGTGCCAAACGGCGGAAAAAGGTTCGGTTCTCTTTACGTTAAGATAAAACATTCCCGTTGCGGCGGCGGTAAATTTGGAGTGATTGTAGTAAAGTTGGTTATATAGGTCGTGCCACTTTCCGCCGGCGCCGTCGGTTCCGCCAACGCGGTTGGTTCTGCCTACAAGCGTGTAATCGGTAAACGTATTGAGAAAGGAATCTTCATCGGAAACAAGGTACGGCCACCACCAATCGTTTCCGTTCACTTCCTGCAAAAAAAGTACGTCGGGAGTATATTCGCCGATCAGAACGTCAAGTCTGGCGCGACGCTTTGCGTAGGTATAGTCATGCCCCGTTTGATTGGGATAAACTACCGTGCTTACGAAATCGGCCTCGGTCATATCCTGTCCCGCAATATTTATGCTCATAATCTTTACGGAAGCGTAAACGGCATTGTTTTCGCCGCCGGCGCTTTCGGAAGATTTACTCCCGCCGTAATCGCCGCAGGCGGTTAAACACGCAGAAATACAAACTATTACGAATAACGCGAACGACAACATTTTTTTCATAATATCCCCTCCGCCTTTTTAATATTCGCGGCCCGTGCGCAATTCAGTCGGGCCGCACGGGGTTAGTTTCAGCCGTTACCTTCTTCCGTTGCCTTTTCTTCAATTACTACGGACTGAAATTCAAAGCCGAGATAGCTAAGAGTGGCGTTGCTCGTTTTCGCGCCGGTTCCGCTGTTCGTTTCAACCACCATAAAGGTAAAGGCGTCAACGTAGTTCAGATCCACGCCGTCTTCACTTATGCCCTTTGCCCTGTATGCCTGTTGCATTGCGTACAGATCGTACGTTACGGTAACAGTGCCGTCTGCGCCGACGGAAAA
>JAGCZN010000062.1 GCA_017959995.1 Clostridia bacterium | reverse complement strand
CAAGTCGGCGCCGTGATCACCCGCGACAAGCGCATTATGACCACCGGTTACAACGGCGCGGGAAGCGGCATCAAGAGCTGCAAGGATCGCGGAGAATGCCTGCGCCGCAAACTGAATATCCCGAGCGGTACGAGACACGAACTCTGCTACGCCGTTCACGCGGAACAAAACGCTATAGCGCAGGCTGCAAAACTCGGCATATCGGTACAGGGGGCAACTCTTTACTGCACGCATCAGCCGTGCGTGATTTGCGCGAAAATGATAATAAATTCCGGCATTTCAAAAGTTGTTTTCAAATACGGTTATCCGGACGAATTTTCTCTGCAACTGTTTGACGATGCAAAGGTAAAATTTATTAACTACGCGGAGGACTACGATGAATAATCCCGTTATCACGTTTGAAATGGAAAACGGTAAAACTTTCAAAGCTGAACTGTATCCCGAAATTGCTCCCAATACGGTAAATAATTTTATTTCGCTTGTAAAAAAAGGCTTTTATAACGGATTGATATTTCACAGAGTGATCCGCGGTTTTATGATACAAGGCGGAGATCCTAACGGCACCGGTACGGGTGGCCCGGGTTACAGTATAAAAGGTGAGTTTACGAGAAACGGTTTCAAAAACGACGTCAAACACACGAGAGGGGTTTTGTCGATGGCGCGTTCAATGATGCCGAACAGCGCGGGTTCTCAATTTTTCATAATGCACGAGGACAGTCCGCACCTCGATGGACAGTATGCCGCGTTCGGCAAAGTAACCGAGGGAATAGAAGTGGTTGACGAAATAGCCTCCTGCGGGACGGATTATAACGACAGACCTTTACGTGAACAGAAAATCAAACGCGTTACGGCCGAACTTTTCGGAACGGAATACCCCGAACCGGAAAAATATCCGCGATAAAAGTTTTTTTGTAATTGCTGAAAAAATCCGCCTTTTGTCAAGGCGGATTTTTCTATTTTTTATTATTTAATTTGAAAACGTCGTTCTGTTTTCCAAGAAGGATAACGTGATCGTTTTGCACGAAAGAATAATCGGGCGAAGGGATGTTGATAACGTTGTTGTTCTTTATAGCAAGAACGTTAACGTGATATTTTTTTCTTATATCCAGCGACTGTATGGAATTTCCTATCCAGTTTTTCTTTACCGGAATTTCAAATATTGCGTATTCTTTAGAAAGTTCTATCAAATCGAAAATATCTTTCGCGTTGTGTTTTATTGCGAGTTTATCCGCAATATCGCGTTCGGGGTAAACTACTTCGTCCGCGCCGTTTCGCAACAAGAATTTGGCTTGAATATCGCTGCCGGCTTTTGATACTACGTACTTCGCGCCTAATTCTTTCAGAAGCGAAGTTATTTCAAGCGAAGCCTGAAAATTATCGCCTATGGTAACGAAACAAACGTCAAAATGCTGTACGCCGAAATTTTTAAGAACGTTTTCGTTGGTGCAATCGGCAACGTAAGCGTCGGTAAAACGCGGTGCGATTTCGTTGATTATCTTTTCGGATGTATCCACGACCATTACGTCGTTACCGAGATCGCTCATTTTTTCCGCAAGACGCGTACCCAAACGTCCCATACCTATTATCAGAACGGATTTCATATATTATTCTCCTTATTAACCTATCATTATTTTTTCGGTGGGGAGCTCGACGGGGGGGTGATCCTTACGCTCTCCGAAAGCAAGGGCCACCGAAACCGATCCCACGCGGCCTATAAACATAAGCAGCGTGATTATAAGTTGTGAAGCTACCGTAAGACCGGAAGTAATTCCGAGCGAAAGCCCGACGGTACAGATAGCCGATACCACTTCGTAAAAAATTTCTTTCAATCCGATAAGCGGTTCCACGGCGCAAATGATCAACGTGGATAAAAATATAATTATGGTATAAAGCGCAAGTATGGCGCTTGCGGTTTTTGCATCGCCAGGCGGAAGGCGGCGCTTTCCTATAATTATGCGATCGCTTCTTCTTACTTCCGCGTAAATACTGAAAAGGATAACTATGAGCGTAGTGGTTTTTATTCCGCCCGCGGTGGAGCCGGAATTGCCGCCGATAAACATAAGAATGGTGGTAAGAACGTAAGAACTGTCAGATATTTCGGAGAGATTCAACGAATAAAAGCCCGCCGTTCTCGGCGAAATGACCTGGAAAAAAGCGCCGAGAAGTTTTTCTCCGAAATTCATATCTTTAAGCGAAGCGTTCCAATCGAACGTGAGAAACAGCGCGGTGGGAACGGTGATCAGCGCCAAAGTTGCGAACAAAACTATTTTGGTGTGAAGATTGAATCTTCTGAAACGGAATTTACAATCAAGTACGTTACTCCAAACCACAAACCCTAATCCGCCTATAATAATAAGAAACGAAACGGTGAGTATTACGAGGGGATCTCCGCTGAAAGCGGAAAGGGACTCGGCGCCGATAATATCGAAGCCGGCGTTACAGAATGCGGAAACGGAATGGAATACAGCAAAGAAAATTCCTTTGCCCAAACCGTATTCGGGAACGAACGAAACGCAAAGAAGCGCAGCGCCGATAAATTCAACGACGAGCGTTCCGATAAGAATCCGTCTGAACAGCCTGAACACGCTGCCGAGATTGGCTATGCCGGCGGACTGCATAAACGTTTTTTTATCGAAAAGACCTACGTGCCCTTTGATAAAGAAAACGAAAAGCGTAACGAACGTCATAAAGCCGAGGCCGCCGATCTGAATGAGAATGAGTATAACCGTCTGCCCGAACGTTGACCAGTACTCGGAAGTGGTTTTTACAACGAGTCCCGTTACGCACGTTGCGGAAGTTGCGGTAAACAACGCGTCGGTAAAACCGGTAAATTTTCCGTCAGCAGAAGAAAAAGGCAGGCACAGAAAAAACGTTCCCGTAAGAACTACCATAAGAAAACCCAATATTATTATCTGTGCGCTTGTAAATTTCCTTTTTTTATTCATATTAAATATATTATAACCCGTAGGCGCGTCAATGTCAAATAATCGAAATATGTATATTTTCTTT
>JAGCZN010000005.1 GCA_017959995.1 Clostridia bacterium | reverse complement strand
AGAGCATTCGCCTCTCCTGCTTACCTTACAATCATCGCATGTAAGTTTTTTATCTTGATCGGGAATATGAATTTTACAGGGCAGGGTATTCTGATCGGAATTTTGACTTTTCAAATTCGGGTTTTGCTTTTTTGCCGATTTTGGCAACTCCTTGTTCTCTGCCCTATTTATATTACTACAATAATTGTATAGATTATATTCGTTTCTCTTCTTATTATCGATTTTCCTTTTAGAATCGAAGTATGATTGCTTTATTGTTTGTCCTTGTTTTTTCTCTTCTTTTTTTTCTATAATCCCGCTTGAAAAAGTTATTATTTCTTCTATGTTGGACAAAACATATTCTTGAGCGGTTACATTATAAGTCGTAACAGTATAAGTTGTATTTTCTCCTGTCCTCTCCTCTGTTTTTAATCCGTATTCATTACCCAGCGCAGTTGGCATTGTTTTGCTACCTGAATTATAATACATAATCAATCCGTGATACATCAACCATGCTCTGATCTGCCCACCCGATATAGTAAAGTTTTTATAGGAATTGATTTTTTCCACTAACTGACTTAATGTTACAGTATTTTCATCAAACGGAAAACCATCAAATTCCGCCCCTGCCGAAAAATCGTTTGCTTTTTCTGCAGAAGAATCTTCTTTTAACGATTTTTCATAATCATTGATTAGTTTATAAACAAAATTAAATCCACTTATTATTTTATCGTCTTCCAGAAGTTCATTGTTCAAACATATCTCGTGCGTTCTCGGATTTTTTTTGGCGATTAAATCATTGAGAAAATTTTTCGCCCATTCTGTTTTTTTATTTCCCATAGGCTTATCTGTATCGTATTCTCTTTACTTCACCACTTCCTCGAAAGGCGTGCCTGCGAGATCCATTCTGTTCAATATATCGTAACCGGTAAGAACGTTGGAATAAGTTTTTATTTTAAGCAGATCACCCGTTCTGAAATCGGGGCAGGGTTTTTCCACGTCAAGCAGAACGTAGCGCTCCATATATTCCTGTTCCTTTTCCGACCACTCTACGAGCGTCATCGACCTGAAGTCCACCCCGTCTTTCACGTTTACTTCGCCGTTGAAGCGCATGAACGTGGCCTCGCCCTCGGTGGGCTTGCGGTTCAAAGCTCTTTCAAGCATTATTTTGTATCTTCTTACCCGCGAAAAACGAATCGAAAGATACAGATACGAAAAAATCGCGTACAACCCCGTAAAAACGCATTCGAGCGTCAAAAGCCACGGCTTTTTTGCGGAACCGTAAGGTTCGAACAGAAAATAAACGAAAACGAAAACCGATACCGCAAGAAAGATTCCCGTTACCGTAAAAAAATAAATAAGGCAGTTTCTTTTTTGTTTTACGGCCGCTTCAAGGTCGCCTTTACTGTAAATTTCCGTCATCGGCAGTACGCTCCTCTCTGTTTTTAAGGGTTACTTTGATCAATTCGAGATCGCCTTCGTTATCAAAATACAATTCGAAGCGGTCGGGATATTCCGCCATAACGTAACGCGGGTTCTGCGCCACGCGGTAATATACGGGGCCGTTTTCCGTTTTGCCGTCGTCGGGAATGTCCTTCACGTTGCGTTCGCGCGCTTTTCTCGCGGGGGCCTCTTTCAGAAATCTTACGAAATTATACGCAGTTGCCGCCACCGCGTAAGCCGCGGCAATTCCGGCAAGAATAACAAACACCGTAAGCGCCGTTACGGAACTTCCGCCCAGCGCCACGGTAACTAGCCATGCAACCGCCACCGTAAGAAGCGGCTGAAGGTTGAGTTTCCGGATAACCGTCCACACCGCCTGAAAAAATTTATCTGTTAATTCAGCAAATTTTACGAAGCCGAAACAGGCGATCTTTATCATTTGCAATTCTCCCGCTTATTCGGTTATAAAAAGCAGACCTATCGTGTTTTCGCCGCAGTGCGAAGTTACGGTGCTGCCGGCTTCGCTTTCGAGAATCACGTCGAAATCGAAAAGTTCTTTAACCAGGCCGATAACGTAATCCACGTATTCTCTTTCCGAGGGGCTGTGCGTTACGAAACAGCGCGTTTTATCGTAAGAAGTATATTCGGCGGCGAGATCCCTTATATACGTGGAAAGACACTTTTTAAGGTTGCCCGCATACTTCTTTTTGGGTTTAAGCTGTCCGTCCGTCATGGCGAGATAGGGGTGAAGTTTAAGCATCTTGGCGCCTATCATGGCCGCAAGCGAACACCTGCCGCCCTTGTGCAGAAATTCAAGCGTATCAACCACGAACGACGTTTGCACCCTGTCCGGAAGCGTTTTCAGATATTCGCAGATCTCCGCGTACGTTTTCCCCTCTTTTATAAGGTCGCACGTCTTCATTATTTCAAGTCCCTGTCCGGACGAAAGCGCTTTGGAATCAACCACGAATATATCCCCGCCGAGTTCTTCCGCCGCGATCTTCGCGTTGCCGTGCATGGCAGACGCCTTTGACGAGATGTTGAAGTGTATTATCTTGTACCCTTCGCTTTGATATTTAGAAAAATACTCCTTGAATCTCTCCGAATTCGTGGCGGTGGTCTTCGGAAGCTGGCCCGTTGTTTTAACGTATTCGAGAACGCCGCGGGCGTTTATCCCGTCTCCGTCGAAATAGGTATCGTTTCCGAGTATTATCTCCACGGGAATAAGTTCGATACCGAGTTCATCTACCTCCTGCGGGGTAAGGTCGCACGTACTGTCGGAAAGTATTTTGATTTTTTACATATTCTCTCTCCTTATACGAAAAGTTTTTTCTGTAAAATTCCGCAGGCGGATTCATCCGCCCCGTAATATTTTTGCACGAAATCGATATGGTTTATCACCCATTCGGGTATCACCGCGTAAACCTGCGAGGTTTTGATATGGGAATAAACGGTATAGCGGCTGTCCTTACTTACGCCGCGGTTGTCGCCCAGCACGAATATCTCTCCCTTTCCCACCGTGTGCGGAAATTCCGTGCCGTGATTCTTGGAAGTGAAAACCCCTCTCTGAACGTAGTCCTCTTTAAGAAGCACGCCGTTAAGATACACTTTACCGTCCGGAGATATATCCACCGTGTCCCCCTCCCAAGCGATCACTCTCTTTATAATTTTTTTATACGATCCGTCATCCTCGCGCTCGTCGGTGTTTATGGTCACTATGCTCCCGTAGCCGTAAAATCCCAATCGGGCGGCAAGCCGGTTTCCCAAAAGGTAATTTCCGTTATTAAGCGTGGGATACATGGAAGTTCCCGAAACGTAAACGGTAGTGAAAACGAAGCCGCGCAAAACTATAAAAATCAGCACCACGGCGATCATTATCCAAAGAAAAACGTTTACTGTTTTATCCTCTCTCTCTCCGGTTATCTCGGCTCGGAGAAGGTCAGGCGAAGTAATACGATACCCGTTCATAGTTAAAAACATTCAAAATATATTTATAATAGTATATCATATCTTATTAAAGAAATAAAGCGTTTTTCGGGATTTGGGCGCACACTTTTTTCGCCGTGCGTTTTTTCAGACGCAATAATATGCCCGCCGCGTATCCTGAGATACGCGGCGGGCGTGAAAAAACCCGATTTAACGCGGTTTCATATAAGCAATACGTTGTTTATAGCAAAAAAACCGTCCGCCGAAAAATTTATACTGCCTATTACGGCGTCTTCCGAAAGGGGCATTCCGTCGTCCGTCTTGAAATCCTTTATGCTGAGCACCACGTTCTGCCACACCTCTCCGCGCGGCACGGACGTATAGTTGTTGTAAACGGTTTCGAAAGGCGTTCCTATATCGGCGCGAAGTCTTACCGCAAGAGTAATTTCCGTATCGCAATACAGATCGAGTTTGAAAATGGAATCCGGGCGTATATCCACGCACCGCTCGCTGACCTTATACGTCAGCAGTCCTTTCGATGAAGAAATACCGGTGATACCCATCGGCCCCCTTACGAGTTCTATCGGGCTGCGGCGGCAGTACATTGCGCCCGCAAGCAGGCTTCTGTCGGTCACACCGTAGGTGAAATCCCCCGCTCCCTGAGTATTGGAATATATAAGATTTGTTTTGATAACCGCTGTTTCAGGGCACTTTCCGGACGTTATGGGCGTACTTACCGTTATTCCGTTGCGATAATCAACCACAGCAAACGCAAATAGAATCCCCCCGCCGTTTATAAGCGAATATTCGGCGCTGAACACGGAGTCTCCCTTCTTTACAACGCCATCGAGTTTTACCCAATTTCTCCGCGCGGGTTCGGTTTCGCCCTCGCAAACGTATATATCCACGTTTCTCGGTTTAAGCGCTGCGTTGGTATCCACTTCGAGTTCTATGCTCTCGCCTTCAACTTTGATCTTGAGTTCGGGTTCGGAAGCCATCTGCACTCTCTGCCCGTTCAGATAGATGCCGAAGAAAAGCTCTATATTTCTCACGCAGTTGAGATCCACCGCCTCCCCCATTCTCGGAGACAGACAGAAGAACGCGTCCACGTCGGAATTTACGCGGCGCAAAGTATCGTGCGCGCGGTCGGCGTCGTACTCCGCGCTGTTAGTGGAAGTAAACAGCGCAACCGGACAGCGGCAGTAAGGGGCGAACGAATGCGCGTCTATACCGGCGATAAAACGTATCCTCTCGTCGGAAAGTTTTACCTCCCCCGCGGGCGGGGCGTATTTTCTTACGTTTTTATAGGCCCGCCACCCGGCGCCGAACAGAGCTACGGCGCAGGTAACGCGCTCATCGCAGGAAACGAGATGCCACATTATTTCGGCCCCCGTTTTTATTCCCAGAACGCCTATCTTTTTGGAACCAAGACGGGTAACGAGAAAATTAACGGCGTACCTCGCAACGCAGCACCACTCGTACCAGCACGTTTCGCGCGCGGATTCGCTCACGGTGTTGAAACAGTTTTCGGAATAGATGTAATTCGCGTATTTAACGGCGCTCGGGTAACTGGTTCTGTTTTCCATACCCTCGCGTTCGCCCGCGTAATCGAACATAAGCACGTCGTAACCGAGGCGGGCGTAAAAGGTGAGAAGTTCCATATCCAACTCGCCCTCGCAATCGGGTATAACGAGAATGGCGTTGTGCGGTTTTCCGTCAAGATGGCGGGCGAGAACTCCGTATATCAAAACGCGCCCGTCGCCCGTGTCTCGGCCGTTGAAAAACACTTCGGT
>JAGCZN010000061.1 GCA_017959995.1 Clostridia bacterium | reverse complement strand
AGGCCCTTCCGGCAGCGGAAAATCAACGTTTTTAAGATGTTTGAATTTCCTTGAAAAAGCAACCGGCGGGGAAATTATATTCGAAGGCGAAAAAATAACCCATAAATCCGATCTGAACGCTTATAGAAAAAAAGTGGGAATGGTTTTTCAGCATTTTAACCTTTTCCCGCACTTAACCGTGCTTGAAAACGTTACTCTTGCGCCGATAAGTGCCCGAAAACACGCAAAAAAGGTCACTAAAGAAAAAATCTCCGCAAAACAGATCAAAGCCGAAGAAGAGGAAAAAGCCATGAAACTGCTTACCCGAATAGGGTTGCAGGACAAAGCGACGGCCTATCCCTCTACCCTTTCCGGCGGACAGAAACAGCGTATAGCTATAGTGCGCGCGCTTGCGATGAACCCGAAGGTTATGCTCTTCGACGAGCCCACTTCCGCTCTCGACCCCGAAATGGTGGGCGAAGTGCTTTCGCTTATGAAAGACCTTGCCGACGACGGAATGACTATGGTGGTTGTTACCCACGAAATGCGCTTTGCAAGAGAGGTTGCCACGCGCGTTCTGTTTATGGACGACGGCGTTATTCTGGCGGACGATACGCCCGCGGAAATTTTCGATAACCCCAAAGACGAACGGTTGAAAGAATTCCTTTCCAAAGTTCTGTAAATACGTTAAAAGTCCCCGAAATCGCGCGATTTCGGGGACTTTTTATGCCGTTAAAGGTATATGCGCAACATAATTACCGCGGCTGCGTGAAGCAGAAGCGAAAACAGATTCACTACTACGAAGTACCAATGCTTCGTCTTGTGGCGGCAGACGTACATCGCCAGAGTGCCGCCGAGCGCCCCGCCGAAAAAAGACATCAGAAGCAGGGTTTTTTCCGGCACGCGCCGCGCGTTTCTCTTCGCCCTGCCTTTATCCGCGGCGTAAAAGCAGAACGTAACCGCGCTTGCAATTAAAAAATATACCGTTAAATACAAATACCACATAGTTCTTTTATCCGCTTTAACGTTTGTTTTCGGCGGCTTCTCCGTTATTTCTTCTTATTATTCCGACGAACGATTTTGACGAAAACACGAATATTCCCACCACTATAACTATCGCTATATCCGGCAGAACGTAACCCGCCTGATAGATAAAACTGTAAAGATACGGGCTCTGTTCCCCCGCGAACGCTCCGAAAGCGAATACGCCGGAAAGATAATGCATCAAAAACCTGCAAAGCCCCGCAACGAGCGCGCCGAGCGCGAACTGCAACTGCGGAACGTTTTCCAACGCCTTAACGTGAGCGAACGCCCCCGCAAGCCCTATGCAGGCAAACGCGATGGGATAATCGAGGAAAAACTGCGCGGGATGAATTATATAAGGATCCTGCACCGCCTGCAAAAGTCCGTAAATCATTCCCGCGAAAACGCCCTTTTTCGTGCCGAACATATACGAATAAATCATAAGCGGCAGCAGCGAAGCTATCGTTACCGAACCGCCCTGCGGCATTTTGACCACCCTTAAATAAGAGAGCGCAAAACTCATGGCTACGCAAACCGCCGCGTACGCTATCGACCTCGTATCGAAGCCCTTCTCCCCCTTATCGAGAAGAAACGCCGCGACCAACACCGCCGCCGTAACGACGATCGCGCTTACGTACAGACCTACGGAATTAACGTCCTCATTAGTTATCCAGTTCATATCCGCGCCGTCGCCGGAAGCGAAATGTATCCCCATGAACACAAGCGTTACGATAAGGCTTGCACCTACCGATATCCCCGCTAAAACGAAGGTTAAACGCGTTCTTTTAATAACGAGCATCACGCCGCTTGCGGCTATCGCCACGATAAGAACGGTGAGCGGAATAAACAGTCTTGCAACAAATTCGCCGCCCGCCTTATCTTCCGTAAACTTCAGCGAGAACAAAGTTACCGCAACCGCGCACGCATAAACGATGGCGGTTATGAAACTTATTTTGAGAAATTGCGGCTTTTTTTCTTCTTTAACCGCAAAAAATCCCGCAATGAAAGCCGCGATAAGCGCCAAAGTGAGCCATATAGCCACCGACCTTGCGGCATTGAGCGCGGTATCGAATAAAAACGGATACCAGGTAACCTTATCGGCAAGTAAAGCGTTCAACGTGAAAAACCTCCCGCAAGGGCAATAAAAAAGCCCCCGCTATAAGAGGGGCTAAAAATACGGGTATCTCCCCTTCAAGCATTACCTTGACGGGTTCAACGGGTATAATCTCAGCCGCGGCATATAAAATTTACCTCAGCACCCCTGTTACTTTATTATTTTATTACATTAACGGAAAGATGTCAAATTATTTTCGGGCGGCTACTCTTTTTTTTCTTCTTTTCCGGAAAGCGCCACTTTCACGATAAAAACTACGAGCATTATTATAACCAGCGCGAACAGGCCGAGAATGATATATTCCACGTAATCCCTGAAAAAAAACGTGAGGACCGCTATCGCCGCGCCCGCCGTGAGGTTTCCGAGCGTTACGGGAAGTATAAGTTCTCTGAACTTCATTCCCAGGAACACCGTAACCGCAGTACCCGTCCACACGCCGGTAAGCGGCAGAGGGATCGCCACGAACGCGAAAATGCCCAAACCCATTACCGCCCTCGCCTTTTTTTCCGCCTTATCGCCGGATTTTTCGGCTATTTTTTCGGCGCGGCGGCGAAAAACGTTTTCCGTTCTCTCAACGAGTCCCGCAATGAATTTCCACCTTTTAAGAAGATTGAAAACGGGCGTTAGCAAAAAGAATACCGGCACCGCAACGAGCGTGGAACCAATATAAGAAAGCAAAGCCGAGCGCCACAGCCCTAACCCCAGCGCCTCTCCAACGGGTATGGCCCCTTTTAATTCAACCAACGGGAACATGGAAAACAACGCTACCGTAACGCGCGCGTTTCCCGTTAGTGAAGATAAAAATACGATTACCGCTTCTTTGATTAAAACCCTTCAATCGTGTGCATTATTTTTTGATTTGGTATATCATAAATATCGTAGATATTTTAATTATATCATAAGCGTATGATATTATCAACGGTTTAGTTTATGACGCTTCAACAACTTTTATCACCCGCCCGACGCGCGGTTGAAGATTATAATATGATAAAACGCGGGGATAAAATTGCGGTAGGGCTTTCGGGCGGAAAGGATTCCGTAACGCTCCTTTATATTCTTGCCGGACTGAAAAGATTTTATCCCGAAAGTTTCGACCTTGCGGCAATTACCGTGGATATGGGCCTTAAAGATACCGACGAAAACGAAAAACACGCGCTGGCGGACCTGTGCGGGGAACTGGGCGTTCCGTATCGCGTTGAAAAAACGGATATTGCCGAGATAATTTTCGATATAAGAAAAGAACCCAACCCGTGCAGCCTGTGTTCGAAAATGCGGCGCGGCGCCCTGAACGGCATAGCGAAAGAGATGGGCTGCAACAAACTTGCCCTCGGCCACCATGCCGACGACCTTATCGAAACGCTGTTCCTCTCTATGTTTTACGAAGGAAGGCTTTCAACGTTCGCCCCCGTTTCGTATATGTCCAACAGCGGGATAACGCTTATCCGCCCGATGATTTATATCGAGGAAAAGGATATAGCCGCGTTCGCGAAAGATAAACCCATTCTGCACAATACCTGCCCCGCGGATAAACATACCCAACGCGAATATATAAAGAATCTTATCAATTCGATAAAGAAAGATATTCCTTTCGTAAAGAAGAGAATACACGGGGCAGTAACTCATCCCGAAAGATATAATTTGTTTGAAAACCCCGTAAATCGCGAAAAAACTGGAGATCAGGGAGATTGATATGTTAAAGAACGTACCTAAAATTTTAAGCCCCGAACTTATTAAAACCCTTTGCGAAATGGGCCACGGAGACGAGATCGTGATAGCCGACGCCAATTTCCCCGCGGAAACGTGCGGAAAAAAAGTTATCCGCGCCGACGGTATAGGCGGCGTTGAAATGCTTGCCGCGGTGCTTGACCTTATTCCGCTGGACACTTATTCCGATACGAACTTTACGCTTATGCAACTTACCCCTTCGGACGCGGGCAAGGTGAATCCCGCAATATGGAAAGAGTACGAGGAAACGGCGAAACGAAGGGATGACTGCGTACGCGTGGGAAACATAGAACGCTTTGAGTTTTACGAACGCGCTAAAAAAGCGTACGCCGTTATAGCCACGGGCGAAAAAGCGATCTACGCAAACGTAATTCTGAAAAAAGGCGTTATAAAATAAGCGCTTCCCCCGCGGGAAACGGGGTTTTTCCGCAAAAAGCGCCTACGATATAACGCCAAAAATAAAACGAGGGAGCCACGTAGTCCGTAAATCTTTTTTGAAAGGCGACGTTACTCCCGAAGGAGATTGATTATGAGAAAATTAACGATCATTTTTTTGATCACGGCAATCGCGGCGTCGCTGGTTTCGCTTGCGGCGTGCAAAAACCCGATCACGGGCGAAGGCGGCACGGATTCTTTAGAGATTTCAATGGCTGAATCCAAGCAGAAAATGGAAGAACTCGGCCGCGAAGAAGGTTACGAAGTAACGCTCGTTTACGGTACCGAAGAAGGAACCGACGGCGAATTTACATTCGGTTGTAAAGGCGACGTAGTGTGGGCTTACGTGGGAGAAGACGGTTACGCCGTTAAAAAAGAAGGCGACAACGTTTACACGTATTCCACGCAGGACGGAGTTTTCCAATTCGAAGCGCAGGTTTCGGAAGAGGAGGCTCAAAATTATTCTTCGGTTTATATGAACATTTACAACGAATGGCTTTATTACGGTAACGGTTTCGACGGAATGCTCAAAAAAGGCAGCGACGCAAACGTTGCGGGAAGGCCCTGCCATACTTATACTTTTAAGATGGGCGATCTCGGCGTTATAAACAATTTTATAGGCCAGTACGTTTCGGGCGTAAATCTTGAATACCGTATAAACGTTGACGTAGAATACGGCATAACCATGAAACTGAACGTTCTTGCCGAAGCGGAAGGCGAAAGTAACTCCGTAAATTTTGAGGTAACCTCTTTCAAAACGGGTAACGCGGTTACGGTTCCCACTCTTCCCTCCGTTCCGCAATAACAACCTGAATATACGGAAAGTGCCGTTTATGCGAGATAAACGGCACTTTTGTTTTTGTTTTAATCTTCGGCGGCGGATTTTATTTTATCTACGGCGGCTTTCGCGTCGTCGTAGGAAAAGCCCTTTGACAGAAGGTGGCGGTAAAGTTTTTGCACCGTTTTTAAGTCGGGTTCTTTTCCGCGCATATATTTCCCGGCAATCGCAAAAGCCGCGGCGGACTGGTCGGAAAGAGCGGCAAGCGCCGTTTCCGCAGCGTCTTCGCTTACGCCTTTCAACCTGAGTTCCCGTTTTATCAGCATAACGCCCTTTTTGTCGGCGTAGGTTTCAACGTAACGGCGGGCGTAATCCCCATCATCGATAAATCCGTATTCAACGCATTTTTCCACCACGTAATCTATAACGAGCGGAACGTATCCCTTCTCTTTAAGATGATCGCGCGTTTGCTTTTCGGTTTTTACGGCGCCCGAAAGAAAAGTCAACGCCCTGTCGAGAGCGGCCGTTTTTTCACTGTCGAGCTGGATCTTTTCAATATCCGCCTCATCTATCCGCATGCCGACTTTAAGGCGGTTTTTCATCACGGTTTCAAGCGCCATTCCGCAAAAAAACTCGCCGTCAAGATAAATATTGCACCGCTTGGCGTTTTTTACCTGCGGCGTTATTGCCGTTACGGTCTTCATATCAATACCTGAAAAAATATTCGCCCGTCTTTTCGTATTCCAGGCGGCCCAGCAGCATATCGTTCAGCCCGTCGGTGAAAGTTTTTGAAAAAATCTTCGGTAAAACGCAGGTTATCGTAATATTTCCGGCAAAATCCGTGTTCAGAACTTTAACCTTTTTATCGGCCGCATATTTGATGAATACAGAGTATTCTTCGTAAAACAGGGTGATTTTTATCTCCTCCGACAGTTCGTTTGAAACGATATCGGCAGAATTAAGGCAGTCTGCCACGCTTCCCGAATACGCCCGCACAAGCCCGCCTGCGCCGAGTTTTATACCCCCGAAATAACGGGTAACCACTGCGGCGGTCATGGCAAGTTTGCGGTTTTTAAGCACGTCGAGCATAGGCATACCCGCGGTTCCCTGCGGTTCTCCGTCGTCGGAAAATTTACACAGATTTCCGTCTTCCGAGGCGACGTACGCGTAGCAGTTGTGCGTGGCTTGTGAATGTGCTTTCCTAACGCCCTCTATAAAGGCGCGCGCCTCGTCCTCGCTGTTTACGCGCTTCACTCTGCATATAAAGCGGGAACGTTCTATAACCGTTTCCCTCTCGGTTTCGCCCCATACGCTCAAATAACTTTCAATCATCTTTTTGTGAGAAAAAGGCGGCTAATCTTTAATAAGCACCGCTTTTATACGGCGTATCCCCGCTGAAGACGATTGCTCTTTGGTGATTTTGAATTTGCCTAGTTCGCCCGTACTCGCTGCGTGCGGGCCGCCGCATATCTCGCGGGAAAAATCGCCTATGGAGTACGTTTTTACTATTTCGCCGTACTTGTTTGAGAAAAGCCCCACGAAGTTCTGCTCTTTCGCTTCGTCCGCGGGCATCTCCTTCATTACCACGGGAACGTTTTGTTTTATAACGTCGTTCACCATATCTTCTACGGCGGATATTTCTTCCGGCGTCATCGGGCGGGGGAAATTAAAGTCGAAGCGCAGTCTTTCCTCGGTTATGTTGGAACCTTTCTGCGCCACGTCTTCGGATAAAACCTTTTTAAGCGCCGCGTGCAAAAGATGCGTTGCGGTGTGAAGGCGCGTCGTTTCTTCCTTATGGTCGGCAAGGCCGCAGGCGAATTTCTGTTCGCTGCCGGCGTGAGATTTGGCCTGATGTTCGGCAAAGGCTTTTTCATAGCCTTCCTTATCTACGTCAAAGCCCTGTTCCTCGGCAAGTTCCTTGGTTATTTCAAACGGAAAACCGAACGTATCGTACAGGCGGAAAGCCGTTTTCCCCGGAAAAACCTTGCCCGGTATATGCGTTATTACTTTGTTGAATTCTTTCAGCCCGCCTTCGAGCGTCTTGGAAAACTTTTCCTCCTCCAAAGCGAGTTCCTGCGCGATTTTGGCGGCGTTTTCTTTAAGTTCGGGATAAACGCCCGAATACTTTTCAATAAATACTTTCGCTATCTCGTTAAGTCCGCCGTCTTTAAGGCCTATTTTTCTGCCGTAACGAACGGCGCGGCGGATAATTCTTCTCAGAACGTAACCCTGATCCGTGTTGGACGGAACGATACCCTTAACGTCGCCGAGAAGGAAGGTAGCCGTTCTCGTGTGGTCGAGAACTATTCTGTAAGCCTTGGTCGTTTCCTCGTCGTCGAGATATCCTTTGCCCGTAAGTTCGTTGAGTTTTGCAATGGCTCCCTCGAACAGGTCGGTATCGTAAACGGTTTTCGCCCCCGTCATTATGCATAGCGTGCGTTCAAGCCCCATGCCCGTATCAACGTTTTTCTGCTTTAACGGCTCGTAAGTTCCCCCTTCGGTCTTGTTGTACTGCATGAAAACGTCGTTCCATATTTCCATAAACGCCCCGCAGTTACAGGAAGGATTACATTCCGGCGAGCATTTCGGCTTGCGGATAATATGCATTTCGGTATCCGGTCCGCAAGGGCCGGTAGTTCCGGCGGGGCCCCACCAGTTGGCGGATCTCGGCAGGTAATAGATATTTTCGGGCTTTATTCCGCATTCAAGCCACAAAGAGGCGGCTTCCTCGTCGCGCGGAACGGTATCGTCTCCCTCGAAAACGGAAACGGCAAGGCTTTCCACCGGTATGCCGAGATATTCGGGCGAAGTTAAAAATTCATAACTCCAGGGTATCATTTCCTTTTTGAAGTAATCGCCCAAAGACCAGTTGCCGAGCATTTCGAAGAAAGTGCAATGCTTATCGTCGCCCACCTCGTCAATATCGCCCGTGCGAACGCACTTCTGCACGTCGGTAAGGCGCGTGCCCGCGGGGTGTTTTTCGCCCAGAAGGTAGGGCACAAGCGGGTGCATACCGGCCGTTGTAAACAAAACGGTGGGATCGTTTTCGGGAATAAGGCTGGCGGAAGGTATTCTCTTATGCCCCTTGCTCTCGAAGAATGAAAGATAAGTTTCTCTTAAACTGTCCGACGTGAAATTCTTCATGTTAAAAAAACCTCTGCTGTCGCGGGAACGGGCAAGGCTGCTTTTGCCCCCGCGGAAAAATTCAATTCCATACAATTATACAATTTTCCCGCGCGGTTGTAAAGATTTTAACGTTAAAAAATTTTATGAATACGATAAAGACGGATTGCCGTTCGGAAAAGCGTTGATCGTAAACGTTTTCGCGAATAATTTTTAACCGAAGAACGCGGCTTTTTAGCGGGGCGTTAAACGCTTGCGTTTTATATTGATATATGTTAAAATATAAAATACTTCTTTTGTTCTTGGAAAGAACGGAGAAAAATTTTAACGAAAAAGGAGTTTTTTGTTTCTGTTATGGAAGATCCTCTCCCTGCGCATACGGGCTTTACGGCCGCCGGCGCGCTGCTTTTAAGCGGTACGCCCACAGGCGTAGTTATAAAAATCGTAGTTTTGGTATTGCTGGTTATGCTGTCGGCTTTTTTCTCGTCGGCGGAAACGGCGTTCACGGGCGTAAACCGCGTTAAACTCAAAAACCTTGCGGCAGACGGAAACCGCCGCGCAAAAACGGCGATGAGCCTGGTTGAAAAATTCGACACGATGCTTTACGCCACGCTCATCGGCAACAATATAGTGAACATAGCGGCTTCGTCTATAGCAACGCTGCTGTTTATTGACCTGCTGAACGGAAACCAGGGGCTCGGCTCCACGATCGCCACGGTGGTTTTAACCGTAATTCTGCTGATTTTCGGCGAAATAACGCCTAAAACATTGGCGAAGATGTCGCCCGAAAAATTCGCAACGGCCTTTTGCCACTTCGTTTATTTTTTCGTTATAATCCTTACGCCGCTTTGCAAACTGTTTGAACTTTGGAAAAAACTGATTCTTAAAATATTCAAAGTGAAGCCCGACGAGGGCATAACCGAACAGGAACTTCTGACTATCGTGGAAGAAGCGGGCGAAGAAGGCAGTTTGGACGATAACGAAACGCACCTTATCCGTTCGGCTATAGAATTCAACGACCTTGACGTGGAAGATATTTACGTTCCCCGCGTGAACGTTATCGCCATTGAAAAAAACACGCCAATGGAAGAAATACGCGCGCTTTTTGCCGAACATTCATTCTCGCGCATGCCCGTTTACGAAGATAATATCGACCATATCGTAGGCATGCTGCACGAAAAAGATTTTTACGCCGCCGTTGCCAACGGGCAAAAAAATATAGCAAACTGCATATCAAAAATAGCGCTTGCCACCGAGCACATGAAAATTTCAACGCTGCTCAAAAGCCTGCAAAAACAAAAAATACACATGGCCGTTGTGGTGGACGAATACGGCGGCACCTGCGGCATAGTTACCCTTGAAGATATATTGGAAGAACTGGTGGGCGAAATATGGGACGAGCACGACGAAGTTGTGAACTACTTCGATAAAATTTCCGACGATATGTATATAGTTGACGGAAACGCCGAAATAGACGACTTTTTCGAACTTTTTTCAATAGAAGAGCCCGAAGGCGAAGAGTGCGACGCCAACACCGTGGGCGGCTGGGTTTGCGAAAAACTTGAAAACATACCAAACGTGAACGACTCTTTCGTTTACGGCAATCTGCGCGTTACCGTTCTTGAAACCGAACAGACGAGAGTGCTTGCCGTGCGCGTGGAAATTCTGCCGCCCGAAAAAACCGACGAAGAGGAATAATTCTTTATACGCATATAGCAAAAGCCGCGTTTTTGTGTGAAAAACGCGGCTTTTTGTTATACGTGTTTGAAGGAAGCGCGGATTTCGGCCCGTTCAAATAATCGTCGGCTTTAATTAAATTTTCGCTTCACCCGATATTTGCCGAAAAAAATCCGTCTATTTCGTCAAAAGCGGCGGCGCGGCTCGTATCGTTCAGAAATTCGTGCCGAACGCCTTCGTATAAAACCTTTTTTACGTTCAGACCGTATTTTTTATAAAGGTTCTCAAGTTTATCCACGCCCCTGCCCATTTCGCCTACGGGATCCGACTTGCCCGATATAAGCAGCAACGGAAGATCTTTCGGTATTTTTGCAAGGTTTTCCTTTTCGTACGCCTTGAGTACGCCCTTGAAAAACCACTTGTAAAAGGCGTTGCTGCAAACGAACGCGCAGGAGGGATCGGCAAAGTACCTGTCGCGCTCGGCGGGCAGCGAGGATATGAAGGATTCGCCCTTGCCGAACTTTTTATCGTAAACGTCGAAAGAGGCCTTTTTCAGCGTTTTAGCGGGCTTTTTACCCCCGCCGAAACCGCACGCGACCGACGCTAAAACTTTGCCGAACCCGGTTGTGAAAGAGTTCATGCAGTTGCTTCCGCCGAGAGCTGCCGCCGATACCGAAGAGCCGTATTCTTCTATATATCTCTGTCCCAGAAAAGAGCCGTAACTGTGCCCGAAGAAAAATAACGGCAGATTATATTTCCGCCTGTACGCGTCCGAGAGCAGGCCGAGGTCTTTGAGCGTATCGCCGAAAATATCTCCGTCGGAATATCCCGGCGTATCCGCGTCGGTAAGGCCGTGCGCGCGGTGATCGTCGGCAAAAACTATATATCCGCGGGCGTTCATCTCGCGGGCGAAAATATCATAGCGGCCGGAGTGTTCGGCCATTCCGTGTGATACTTGTATAACGGCCTTGGGCGATACGGCGTCGTTCCACTCGGTAACGGAAATTTTCTTCCCGTCGAAAGAAGTAAACTCGTAAATCATGATTTTCCTCCGCAATAATTTTTTCTCCGTAATACGTTTGCGCGCCGGTAAACCCCGCTTCGAAAAGCGGTTCGGCAACGTTTTTCCGTTAAAGGATAAGGATTCGGGCGTTATTTCAGCCGTTCAATCGGTTTTTCTGCCGTTTCCCTTTCTTTTCGCAAGGCGGGCGGCCCTCTCTTCGGGCGTTTCGCGATCGGTATATAATTGCCCGTAATGCGCGGTAAGAACGGCAAAATCGTCAAATTCGCAATCGATAAGCCCGCCGCAAATTTCTTCAAACTCCCCGACTGACAGTATCTTGCAGCCGCGGTTTATCTTTTTTACCCGGTATGCGGCCTTATCGTTTTCAGCCGCCACGAAATAATCACAGCTTTGCAGGGAAGAATCGAACGTTCCGCCCTCGGCCGCCGCGGTAGCTATAATCTTCCTCGCAAGAGGCGTATCGGGCGCGTAAATATATTCTGAAACGCCTACCGTTTTGTTTTCAAACAGATCGCCGCGGCGCACAACTCTCTCTCCCGCGTGTTCTCCGTAATAGTGAACGAGTATCTTTTTTACCGATTTACCGCCGGAATCCAAACGGCTTCGCACGTCTTCAATCGAATAGCAGTTCACGTGTCCCGCCGCGCCGTTCTTTCCCTTTACTACGGAGAACTTTTCGATGAGCCGCTCGGCGCTTCCGCCCGAAATTTCAAGAAGTTTAAGGAAAATTTCATAAGTAGCGCGCGCGTCCTCGTCGGAGCGGTGCTCGGTAAATTCTATGCCGTAATGCGCGGCAACGGCCCTTAACCCCATATTTTTATATTCGGGAAGAGCAAGGCCGGCGAGCACCTGAACGTCAAGAAATTCAAAGTTTATCCTCGGAAGAGAAAACGCGTCGCACGCGTTGTTCAGATACTTCATATCGTTCTGCACGGAAAAGCCGATAACAAGGTCCGCTTCTTCAAAAAGCCCCTTTATCGCGGAAAATCGCGCGTTGAAACGCGGCGACGAGCGAAACGCCGAAACGGGATAAGCAAGTTTTAACGTGGGTGCTTCGCCGAATTTTCCGAGCGTGAAAAACTTCGGCAACGGATTTACGAGAATATCTTCCTGCCTTACCGCAACGCCGTTTTCGGCAAGAACGTAACCGAAACTGCACAGACTTCCGTCCCACGGGGCTCCCGTGCAACTCTCTATATCGAACGCGAGTATTTTCATTCTTCGCCTGCCTTTGCCTCTTTTCCTTTAAGCACGCGCGCAAGCGGGGGGAAAAGCGGATCGAAACGAATAAATTTATCGAATAATTTCCCGAACAGCGTTATTATCGGCGCGTTCACCGCGGCGCATATCGCCGTTCCCGCGCCTATCCCTACGAGCCCGCCGTTGAAAACGAGCGTAAGAACGACCGCAACGGCGAGCATTGAAAGATCGTATATCCACTTTATTATGCCCGTTTTCACGTTGTACCGCGCGGAAACTTCCGTCACGAACAAATCGTAAACTTCGATAGGCAGATAAGTTCTGAAAAACAGCGCAACGGAAATTCCCGTTAAAATTATGCCCGCGCAAAAGGCGGTTACGCGCGCGTAAAGTTCGGTGAAACCTTCGCCGCCGAGCAATAAAAACCAGCCGTCAAGCAAAAAACCGTATATCACCGCCGCGGCGAAAGAAAGCAGATACTGCCACCTGAACCGCCTTACTATAAGGCACATGATTATAAGAAACACGCCCTGTAATATATATTCGGAAGTACCGAAAGTGTACCACGGCCAAACTTTTACCAGCGCGAGATGTATTACGTACGCGGGAGATACCACCATCGATACCCCGAACCCCGCTTTAGTCATAAGGCATACGGCAAGCGTAAGAATTATCATACCGAGCGCCCACGCCGCTTCGCCGAATTTTCCTTTTTTAGTCATAAATCGAAGGGTTTTTAAGTAAAAATAACGCCCCTTTCCGGATATAATATTGCGATAACCCGTGATAAAGGGGCTTTTTATCAGTCCATTATAAGATATTGTTCGCGGGAAGCGCCAACCGAAACGTAAGTTATCCTGCACCCCACGGCCTTTTCGATAAACCTGATATAGTCGTAAGCTTCTTTGGGGAGATCGTTCTTATTCCGGCAGCCGGATATGTCGCACTTCCAGCCTTTTAGGGTTTGTATAACGGGTTTACAGTCTTCCAAAGCGTCGGGGAAGGGGAATTCGTCGATACGTTTTCCGTTCAGCTCGTAAGCGACGCACACCTCTATCTCGTCGAGATAGGAAAGCACGTCAAGCTTGGTGAGAGCTATTTGCGAAGCCGCCTGCATTCTGCAACCGTAGCGGGAGGCCACCACGTCAAACGGGCCCACTCTTCTCGGTCTGCCGGTAGCGGCGCCGTATTCGCCGCCGGCTTTTCTCAGTTCTTCGGCCTTATCCCCGAAGTATTCCGCGGTAAACGGGCCCTCTCCCACGCAGGTGGAATACGCCTTCATTATACCGATAGCTTCGTCTAACTTGCGGTTGGGAATGCCCGCGCCTATGGGAGCGTATGCGGAAATCGTTGAGGAGGACGACGTAAACGGATAAATGCCGAAATCTATATCGCGAAGCGCGCCGAGTTGCGCTTCGAACATTATCTTTTTGCCCTCGGCCGCCGCCTCGTTGAGATACAAACCCGTATCGCATATATATTTTTTGACCTTTCCGCCGTATTCTTCAAGGTAAGAGAGCATATCTTCGTACTTTACGGGCGCTTCACCGTACGCCTTTTCCACGGTAAGATTCTTCCATTCGAGAATATCTTTAAGGCGCTCTTTCATTTTGGCCATGTTGAGAAGTTCGCCCATGCGAAGCGCCTTTTTAAGATATTTATCGCCGTAAATGGGCCCTATGCCGCGGCGGGTGGAACCGAATTTTTTATCGGCAAGGCGGTTTTCTTCCAAACAGTCCTGAAGCACGTTATAGGGCATGCAGATAACGGCTTTATCCGAAATTTTCAGGTTGTTTTCGCTTATTTTTACGCCCGCGGCGGAAAGTTTTTCAATCTCGCCGCACAGGTGTTTAAGGTCTATAACCATGCCGTTGCCCATAACGTTTACCACGGTATCTCTGAGAATCCCGCTCGGCATCAGGTTCAGCACGAACTTGCCCTTTTCGTTTATAACGGTGTGGCCGGCGTTGTTTCCGCCCTGATAGCGCACCACAACGTCGTAATCTTCGGAGAGAAGGTCAACCATTCTTCCCTTGCCTTCGTCGCCCCAGTTTATACCGACTATAGAAGTCAACATAATATACTCCTTATTGCCGTTTTATATAAAAGCGGCCTTTTTCTCACTTTATTTATACTTTCAAATCAGATTTTACCGTTTCCGTGTATCTTTCGAGAATAGGATTAAGAACGTTTTCCACAAATTCTTCTACCTGTGAAACGCTGCGCCCGATATACTTTTCGGGATCAAGCGATCTTTCTATCCTCTCCTTGTTTACGCCGAAAGCGGGATCGGCCGCTATACGATCGATAAGGTCGTTCGGCTTGCCTTCCGCCTTAACCGCGCGCGCCGCCGCGTGGGAATGAACGCGTATCCTTTCGTGCAGTTCCTGACGGTTACCGCCCGCCTTAACCGCGTCCATCATTACGTTTTCGGTAGCCATAAACGGCAGTTTTTCCATCACCCTTCGTTCGATCACTTTTTCGTAAACCACCAGATTTTCGGTTACGTTTACGTAAATATTCAAAATCGCGTCGGTAGCGAGAAACGCTTCCGCAACGGAAATGCGTTTGTTGGCGCTATCGTCAAGCGTGCGTTCGAACCACTGCGTGCCGGCCGTAATCGCGGGATTCAGCGAATCTATTATTACGTACCTTGCAAGGGCGCAGATCCTTTCGCTTCTCATCGGGTTGCGCTTATAGGGCATTGCGGAAGAGCCTATCTGGTTCTTTTCGAAAGGTTCTTCCATCTCCTCGAAGGACTGCAGAATTCTTAAATCGTTGGCAAATTTATACGCGCTTTGCGCTATGCCGGAAAGCGCGGAAAGAAAATACGCGTCTACCTTTCTCGAATAGGTCTGCCCGGAAACGGGAACCACTTCGTCAAACCCCATTTCCTTTGCGATAAGTTTTTCCACTTCTTTGCACTTGTTTACGTCGCCGCCGAAAAGCTCCATAAAACTCGCCTGCGTGCCCGTGGTGCCCTTCTGACCGAGAAGTTTGAGTTTTGACAGCCTGAATTCAAGTTCTTCAACGTCCTGCGAAAGTTCGTAAGCCCAAAGCGTGGCGCGCTTGCCCACGGTGGTTAGCTGCGCGGGTTGCAGGTGCGTGTACGCAAGGCACGGAAGCGCCTTGTATTTAAGCGCGAAGGCTTTTAAGTTTCTGATCACCTGCGCGCACTTTTTTAAGATTATGCGGGAGGCTTCCTTTAAAATTATAACGTCGGTATTATCTCCCACGTAGCAGGACGTTGCGCCCAGATGTATTATCGGCTCCGCCTTGGGGCACGCTTTTCCGAACGCGTAAACGTGGGACATAACGTCGTGCCGCACTTCTTTTTCGCGCGCTTCGGCAACGGCAAAATCGATATTTTCAACGTTCGCTTCCATTTCGGCAATCTGCTCGTCGGTAATATTCAGCCCCAGGGCTTTTTCCGCGCGGGCAAGGGCTATCCACAGCCTTCTCCAGGTGGTGAACTTGAACTTCTCGGAAAACAAAAACTGCATTTCGTCGCTCGCGTATCTCGTAGAGAGCGGCGAAACGTATTTTTCTCTGTCGTATTCCATAAAACCTCCGTTTTGTGCCATACCTTATCATTATACAATTTTTCCGCCGTTTAGTAAATTGAAATGCGCTCAAAAATAAAATTATTATTTTTTACTTCCGTGGTAAAACGCAAACGTATTACGTTGCCGACACGGGAGACGTTTCCGCCCTGTACGGAGATTACATAAAAAATCATTAAAACGAAAGGCAATTCAAAGCCGACCCGCACCCGCGGGCCGGCTTTTGATTTACGTATCCGTTCAACGGAAAAACCGCCGTTCTTTCGGTTTTACAACTTGATGCGCAAAACGGGGGCCACGCCGGCGGTAGTGCTATCTACCGAATAGTGTCTATAGGTCATGCCGTCCACGCTGACGACCGTCATGGAATAAGTATCCGCCCAATAGGGAGAGCGCGTCCACCAGTTGCATTCGTAATAAATACCTTGCGATCCGGCATAATCCGTGGATTGTTTCTGCCTTTCCTCGTCCTTATTGCTGTAAGACGTATTAAAGTCGTAGTCCGGGGTGGTCACTTCCCGTTCGCTCGGCAGATATACGTAATCCTGAGTGTCCGCACAGGGCCGCCTTGAGGTATCCCATTGATTCTCGTTATTATAGGGGTTGCCGCTACGGGGGGAATTATCCACCGTGGTCAGTTGAATCACGCTCTTTTCAATATCGTTGAACGCCGCGTTGTAGAAGGTTTCGTTGAGCCAAGTGCGGATAGTGCTGTACTCGTAATTGTTCTGATATATCTTCTGTCCGTTCGGCATCGTGGTGATATATCCCATATTTTCACCTTTGATATATACGTTCTGGCAGTCTATCGCCATTTCGCACAGCAAAGTTGCGATACCGTTATCGGTAGTCAATATTCTCCACAGGATCGGCTCGAACTCAAACCAGTAAACGTTGCCCGTTTCGTAACCGTTATCGTCCTGATAGGTATCGTAAACGTTCAGAAACTTTGTTCTTGTACTGGTCAGTCTGTAACTCGTGAAATAAACGCCCCTGTACTTTGCCCCGTTATATTCAAGGTCAACGTACCACATATAACTCTGTTGAACCGGATTATATTCGTCGTCTCCGAGATAATATCCGTAATCGGTCCATTTCTGAGCGTTTTCCGCGGTTGGCAACGCGCCCGCCATAGCGTTCAGAGCGGACGTGATCGCGCTATCCTTCACCTCCGTTTGAGGATATGCGCCGAAGTAAACGTAATCACCGTGCTTGCAATACGCGCCTTCTTTTACGCCGTGAACGGTTTTGCCGCAATCGGCGCAAACGCAATTTTCATTCACGGTATGGAACGTTTTTCCGCAAACGGCGCAAACGCAGTCGTCCCCGACGGAATGTATCTCTTTGCCGCAGAAAGTACATTTGCAATCCTCGCCCCTATCGTGTTCCGCGCAGGGGATCCAATCGGCGGTGACGGTTCTGTTTTTGCCGTAGGCAGTTGAAAGAACCGTAATAACTTCTCCGCTTTCATCCTTCCAACTTACAAATCTGTAATCTTCTTTTCTCAGCGGCAACAGCGTGATATCTTCGCTTTCCACGGTAAATACGGCGGGATTGCCGTTTTCGGCGTCCAAGGTGTTCTGATAGGTTATAGAATAGTTAGCCGGTGAAAATTTGGCGTATAACGTCATATTCTCCGTAATATCCGTGTTCGCTAAAGATTCCGCGGTGATCGGGTTTGCCCATACGTTTTCATCCCAAAACCAACCGTCAAAGGTGTAACCGTCCTTTTTGGGTTCGAAGGGAATATCCACCACGGTTTCTTCGCCGATAGATATCGTGCCTATCACTTGCCCTTCTGCCATGAAAGACAAGGTGAAATGCTCTATCTCTTCTTTTTTACACGCAGCCGTAGCCAGCACGCAGCAAAGCGTTAGCGCAATGCAAAATAACGTTAAAAATCTCTTCATAATATCACTCCTTTTAATCGTTATGCGATCTTCTTTTTGCGAATGAGCAGCAGCGCGCCTACGCCCGCCCCCGCTAAAACGGCCACGCCGGCGATAACTATACCCGCTATAGCGCCCGCGCCGAGGCCGCCCTTTGAAGCGGCGCGGTAAGTTGCCGTAACCACCACGTTTTTGGCGGGCATAACGAAGGTGGTAGCGGTTCTCGTGGGTTTGTCAAGTTCCACGTCGTCACTTACCCAACGGTCGAACACAAAACCCTCCTCGGGATCGTCCGCCGTGATTATTACCGTTTCGCCCGCTATGCAATCGAGCGCGGCGGAAGTACCGTTCAGTACGGTTATCGAATACAGAACGGGAGAGTACTCGGCAACCACCACAACGTCCGTATCGGGCATAACGAAGGTGGTAGTGGTCCTCGTGGGTTTTGCCACGTCCACGTTCGCACTGCTCCACCCGTAGAATACAAAACCCTCCTCGGGATCGTCCGCCGTGATTATTACCGTTTCGCCCGCTTGGGCCTGAGCCGGCTCGGCAATACCGCCTATAACGGTAACCGTATACAGTGTAGGGGCGCCGTAAGCCTGCACTACTACGCCGGCGATCGCGCCCGCCTGGTTTGTAGCCGTTTCTTTTACGCGCACGTTGTAAGTACCTGCCGCAAGGTGTTCTATAACCGCCCCCGTGCCGTCGGTCCAGACGGCGGCGGAAGAAAGTTTGTATTCCATTTCGGCGGTAACGCCCGTGATCGTACCGTCGTTATCGTCGCTCGTAGTGCAGGCGGTTGCGGTGATCCCTGTCGGTGCGGCAGCGCCGTCCGCTTTTTGAATGGCCGAAGTTGCGGCGCTTGCCACGCTGCCCGATTCTATGCTGCTGGTCACGACGACCGAGAGCGTATGCCCGATATCGTCCTCTACGAGCGTATAAGCTATGTCGTTTGCCTCTGCAATGTCTACTCCGTCTCTAAGCCATTGATATTGCAAAGTGCCGGTATTGTTGCTGTCCGTTACGGTAGCCGTAATAGTTTGCCCATACTTAAGCGTTCCGTCTATCCCTACCGATCCGGTCAGTTCGTCGGTCGGAATATCTTCCCAAACGGCGTAGAACGTTACGTTGTCGGTAACGGGATAATCGTCGGCGGCGTCATACTGCGTACCGCTTGCGCTGCCCTCTGCCCAACACTTGAATTGCTGCCCGCCCGGGGCGGTAAAGGCGCAATCCGGCACGGTGTAGCTGCCTTTTTGCCGCGGCTGATCATCCATCTCGCCGGTTCCGCCGTTCGCGTCAAAGCTAACTACGGGCAATGCGATCGTCATAACTTT